>JAGQYU010000067.1:0-32460 GCA_020435885.1 Flavobacteriaceae bacterium | reverse complement strand
TCAATGATACAAGCATGTGAGTCAACATCATACACAATAACATCATTTTTGGTAACTAACGCATCAATGGCAGAAACCATACCTTGATAACCAAAATTTACCAAATAAGCAGCTTCTTTTTTAACAAATTCAGCACATTCTCTTTCTAATTGTTCATGATAAACCGTATGACCGGACATCATTCTGGCACCCATAGGGTAGGCCATTCCATGTTCAGCAGCAGCTTTGGCATCTGCTTTTAGTACTTCAGGATGATTAGCTAATCCTAAATAATCGTTTATACTCCAGGTGATAACTCTTTTGCCGTTAAAACCCATTCTATTAGATATAGGCCCTTCTAATTTAGGGAAGATATAATAGCCTTCGGCCTGCTGTGCCCATTTGCCTAATGGCCCTTTATCTTTTTTTATTCTATCAAATAAATCTTTCATCTTCATAAAATTATGACTTTGCAAAGTAACTACTTTTTTTGATGCTTTTCAAAAACACATGGCATGTGTTTTTAACATTTTTATAACCAATCAATTATTAATATATAATTGATTTACAGTTGTATCCATAAAAAAAGGAGCCTTAAAGGCTCCTCTCTATTCATTTCTGTAATTTTTTTACTCTATAAACTCTACTTCTGACTGAGCAATTTTTTGTGTATCAAAAAAACCTTGTTCTCTCATCCAGTCATCAGAATAAATCTTTTCCATGTATCTGGAACCATGATCAGGAAATAGAAGAACAACAACAGAATCTTTATTAAAATAGTTTTTTTCTGCATATTGGAAAGTAGCTTGTAATACAGCGCCACTTGTATAACCAGTAAATAACCCTTCAGTAAAGGCCAACTCTCTGGCTCTATGCGCTGCAGACTCATCTGTAACTTTTTCAAAAACATCAATTACTTCAAAATTGGTAGCTGTAGGTATCAGGTTTTTACCTAATCCTTCAATTCTGTAAGGATATACTTCTTTCATATCCAACTCAGAAGTTTCATGGTATTTTTTTAATACAGACCCGTAAGCATCAACACCCAACACTTTGATGTTAGGATTCTTTTCTTTTAAGTACTTGCCAATTCCTGAAATAGTACCTCCTGTTCCACTGGCAACAACTACGTGTGTTACTTTACCTTCAGTTTGTTCCCAAATTTCAGGTCCGGTAGAGAGGTAGTGAGCTTCAGAATTCAGTTCATTAAAATACTGGTTTATGTAAACAGAATCAGCTGTTTCGGCATGTAACTTTTTAGCTACTTCATAATATGACCTAGGGTCATCAGCACTTACATGCGCAGGACAAACATATACTTTAGCTCCCATAGCTTTTAGCATATTAATCTTTCCTTTAGAGGCTTTAGAATTAACAGCTAAAACACAATCGTATCCTTTAATAATACATACTAAAGCAACACTAAAACCAGTATTACCTGAAGTAGTTTCTATTACCGTACTACCTTTTTTTAGTATTCCTTTTTTCTCCGCCTGTTCTACAATGTGGATGGCTATTCTATCTTTCATAGAATGGCCAGGGTTGAAGGCTTCGTATTTTGCTAAGAATTGTCCATCTAACTTTTTTGTGATCTTATTTAACCTAATTAAGGGGGTGTCACCAACCAAGTCTAAAATATTGTTGGAAATTCCTTGGTGTTTTTTCATTTTTATAATGTTTAATTATAAAGTCGAGGCAAATTTACTATTTTTTTTTAAAATCAGTTTTTAATTCCTTCCAAATCTAAAATAAATGCATATTCCATTGCTACTTCCTTTAGGGAATCAAACCTTCCGGATGCTCCACCATGCCCTGCTTCCATATTGGTATGCATTAATAGAACGTTATCATCTGTTTTATATTCTCTTAGTTTAGCAACCCATTTGGCAGGTTCGTAATATTGCACTTGAGAATCGTGTAAGCCAGTGGTTACCAACATGTTTGGATAAGCTTTTTTCTCAACATTATCATATGGCGAATAGGATAGCATGTAATCATACGAATCTTTTTCATTAGGATTTCCCCATTCATCATATTCAGATGTTGTAAGCGGAATGCTTTCATCCAGCATGGTTGTCATTACATCCACAAAAGGAACGGCTGCAACTATACCATTGAATAACTCAGGATTCATATTAACAATAGCACCCATTAATAAACCTCCGGCAGAACCGCCCATAGCGTATAAGTGATCTGTTGAAGTATATTTTTTATCGATCAAAAATTTAGCACAATCAACAAAATCGGTAAAAGTATTTTTCTTATTAAACATTTTTCCGTCTTCATACCACTCTCTGCCTAAATATTGGCTACCTCTAATATGTGCCGTAGCATATACAAAGCCTCTGTCTAAAAGACTTAAACGTGTTGTACTGAACCTGTCCGGAATTGTAAATCCGTAAGAGCCATATGCATATAGTAATAAAGGGGTATTTTCATTCAACTTGGTATCTTTTCTATACACCAAAGAGATAGCTACTTGTTTTCCATCTCTGGCTGTTGCCCATAAACGCTCACTTTTGTAATTGTTTTTATCAAATTTTCCGCCAAGGACTTCTTGTTCTTTTTTAATGTCTTTACTTCTGTCTTTCATGTTAAAATCAATAACAGAAGATGGCGTAGTAAATGACTGATAATTGTATCTTATAATATCTGTATCATACTCAGGATTGTCATAAACACTAACTGAATACGTTTCTTCGTCAAAAGGAAGGTAATAATCTTCGGCTCCATCCCAACGCTTAATACGTATTTTGTTCAAACCATTTGAACGCTCTTCCAATACTAAATAATCTTTGAAAATAGAAATATCCTCCAATAGTACATTATCTCTATGCGGAATTACGTCTTCCCAGTTTTCTTCTGTAGTTTTATTTTCGGGAGTTCGCATTAACTTAAAGTTTTTAGCATCATCTTTATTGGTAAGAATGTAGAAATGATCTCCATAATGTGAAATACTGTATTCTAATCCTCTAACTCTCGGCTGAATCATTCTAAGTTCGCTATTTGGGTTATCGGCATCTAATACCTGATATTCAGTAGTCAATGTGCTTCCAGAACCGATTACGATATATTTTTTTGACTTGGTCTTATACACATACGTGCTGAATGTTTCATCAGTTTCATTATAAACCTCAACATCTTCCGATTGGTCTGTGCCTAATACATGCTTAAAGATACGCTCGCTTCTAAGCGTTACAGGGTCTTTTTTAGTATAAAAAAGTGTTTTATTATCATTTGCCCATTCGGCATAACCGGTAGTGTTTTTAATTTTATCAGCGTAGATTTCACCAGTTTCCAAATTTTTAACTTGAATAACATATTGCCTTCTACTTAGAGTATCAACACCAAAAGAAACCATTTTGTTATTAGGGCTTACATTTATTCCGCCTAAAGCGTAATAATCATGCTCTTTGGCCATTTCATTTACATTGAACATAATTTCTTCTTCAGCTTCTAATGAGCCTTTTTTGCGAGAATGGATTGGGTATTGCCCACCGATTTCATAGCGGGTAATGTAGAAGTAGCCATTATCTTTATATGGAACCGATTCGTCATCTTCTTTTATTCTCGATTTCATTTCTTCAAAAAGATCTTCCTGAAACTTTTTGGTATGCCCCAGCACTTTATCTAAGTAATCATTTTCGGCATTCAGATAATCTAACACTTTTTGAGTATGCTCATCAGGGTCTTTAGCATTTTTTTGTTCATCAGTTAAGCGCATCCAATAATAATTGTCTACACGTACATCACCATGTTTTTCTAATTCTTTAGGAATCTTTTCTGCTATGGGTGGCTTAGCATCTGTTGTTGTCATTTTGTCTTTTTTACAAGAAGTTGCAAAAATAATTGAAGTAATTATTATAAGCAGTGTTAATCTTTTCATTTTTTTGAAGATTTTATATTGCCTCGAAAATAGTAAATTTGCAGCTAATTAACACATATTATTATAAATTATGTTCGGAGACTTATCTGATATGATGGGCAAATTAAAGCAAGCCCAACAAAACATTGAAGCTACAAAAAAGCGGTTAGACACCATTATGGTTGATGGCGAAGCAGGTTCTGTAAAAGTAGTGGTTACTGCTAATAGAAATGTTAAAAGCATTACTATTGACGATACTTCGTTAGACGATAAAGAAGAATTAGAAGACTACCTGATACTCGCTTTGAACAAAGCATTGGAAAAAGCAAACGCTATCCACGAAGCAGAAATGGCAGCTGCTGCTAAAAACGGTTTACCGGATATTCCCGGGTTGGACATGTTCAAATAATTAAGTAGGCTTTTTTTCTAAAATCATAAACCTATAAATGAGGTATTGGGCTACTATGTAAGTAATCATAATAAATAGTCCGTAATATGGTTTGGGTTCGTAAAATTGATGCAAAGCAATCATACTATCCGAAGAAATAAAAACAACTGCTCCTAATAATAGGTATAAAGAACTTATACTTTTATCAGTTAAATATTTCAATAAGGAAACCATCCCGAAAATGGAAATGGCTATTCCGTAAATAATTACAGGATAAAATAAGGCATCTAAATTATCTTTCAATAATCCTATCAACACTATAAAAAATACACTAAAAGGAATTATTGTAATTATTTTCTGAATCAGTTTGGAAGGTTTTAATTTGCCTAAAACAATTTTTATATAGATAAGTTGCGTCAACAAAAAGGATGCTATTCCGTAAATAAAATAACTCCCTTTATCCATTAAAAAAACATCTCCCAAAAAGGAAAATACTAATGCAATAATATACCATTTGTTTACCTTTTCTACAGAAAGTCTATACAATACTATCAATGCAGGAATAAGAAGCGGCTTGGTAATTAATTGTAATGGATCGTGTTTTAGAAGTATCCCCAACACGTGAACTATGGAAACCGCTGCAAAAAACAGTAATGCTATTTTTCTTTTGGAATTCATTGTTTAGGCAATATACATTGTTTACTTATATTTTTAAGTACCACATCTAAACCTTCATATAAAGTTTGCTGCATTACTTTAGAATCATCTTTATGGCATTGCAAACAAGCACCAACCAACAGAATTCTTTTCTGTTGATCAACAGTAAAAGGTTTAAAATTAGTCCTTGTAGAAAGTACTTTAGCTTTAGGCTCTTCTAAAAATGGCACCCAAGCATCTTCCGGCAGTCCATCATTTGGATTTTGAGCATATTCCGGTGTAAAATTCCAAACTCCATCTTTATAAAGCAACGTTCCTTTTCCGTAGCCAATTGCCATCGGATTTGCATGACACGATTTACAATCTCTTACCTCTTTACTGGTTGTATGAGGAGAATTAGGCGCATATAATCTGTGGAATGCTGTTTTATCATTTACATCTCCGCTAAAACTTTGATGATCTATAGTCAATATCATCCCCGGTACGGCAGGTTCAATGGTATAGCCTGTACTGTCTTTCCGTACACCAAGTGCAGGCCTCTCTGCAGAAAACTCAAAAACATGCTCAGACCATTTGCCTGTAATATCTTTTCTGTCTAATAGATCAAAACCTTTATCATTTTTATCAAAAGTGTTGTGACAGCCGATACATCTGGATGTCCACTGCGAGTGACAGGCTGCACACGTTACATTAGAATGAGCCACATCTCTGGCACAAACATCAGGTTGCTTTTTTATTAAATGTTTTGTTCCATCCTTTTTGCTTAGCAAATACAGCTCACCATCTTCATCCAAATATGTATTCACCAAAGGATGTCCGTCTTTTTTAACTTTAAGTAGTTGCTTATCGGTATGTTTATAATCTCTATGCAAAAAAACCAATGACGATTCTGTATCTAACTCGTTATATGACAATGTGTTTGGTTTTTCTTTTATATGACAATCAGAACATTGTACATGCACAGCATCTTCCTCGTGTGTGTAAGTTTTTCCATCTCCCATCACTTCATGTGAAGAATGACAATCAATACATAGCATCCCTTTTGCATGATGCACATCTTCCCCCATAAAACCATACACACGTTTATCTTCAGCCACTTTATAATTTGTATCTCCAACAACATCTTCTTCATCCAATAGTGTTTCGTACCAGCCTTGATAATTAGTAGAAATTCTGCTAGAACGGCTATGACAACCGTAACAATGCTCATCCTTTACAAAAATATCTGTGGACGGATGTACTTTTGGCAACTCCTTTTTGCTAGAGCTTAAGTATTCTGCCAAACCTTTTGTAGCACTTTCAGAATAGTTTAAATGACAAGCGTTGCAACCGCCTCCTCTACTCAGCTCCGTTATGCCTCCAAATTCTTTTTTTTCTGCCCCTAAATGGCAATTGGCGCAGAGATCTCGCAGATGTTTATCAGCCGGGGATTGTTGTATATCTTTTATATGGTAGTGATAATTTGGCGAATCCGCCTCACCGAAAATGAATTTATCAACTGCAACAATACCACTATTGGTTGTCATTAACGAAGTATTTATTTTTTTGAGTTCATTGATATGACACTTACCACAAGTCTTTTCTGCATCAGATAAATTCCCGGGGATAAGCACCATATCTTTATGTGCTTCATCTTTATCTGTAGAATTTATATCGCCTAAATGGCAACTTGCACATCCAATATTGTTTGGATCATGGTATTTTGAAAAACCCGTCATCTGAGCATGGCATTGTAAACAAGATTCTTTATCAGTTTTTACCGAAGAATAATTATCTCCATCTTTAAAAACAGCATCAGTTAACTTTACATTTCTAAAAATAAAGTAGGCTCCTATCACAACGATAAGCATCAAAAACGGCAAAACTTCTTTCTTTAAAACTTTCACTAATACTCGAATCTTAGGGTAACAAAACTACAATTTTTTAAGCGTAAAACCTGCTTAATATCATCACAAAAAATGAACTAACAACAACAATCAACTATTCTGAAATATGCATAAATTAGAGGTTTTTCTGTAACAATTGTAACATATAATTTGCTATTTTTATGACTAAAATCATATCAGGGGCTATGCAAGTCACCTAATTTTGTTTCGTAAATTATTACAGTCATTTATATGACAATATATTACAACCTTTGATGCAATTACAGTCTCAATATTTATAACTTATGAATAATTCAAGGAGAACATTTATTAAGATTTCAGCACTAGGTGCTGGGGGTTTAGCTTTGACTACTCCCGCACTAAATGCATTAGGAAATAATTTTTCTGTTAAAACCGAAAAAGGATTAATAAATGCCACAAAAAACTTAAAAAGATCAGCAACCTATTGCGAAGTATGTTTCTGGAAGTGTGCTGCTTGGGCTTACACTGATGAAGATAACAACATTCAAAAAATAATAGGAAACGAATCTGACCCACACTGTAATGGTCGTTTATGCCCTAGAGGAACAGGCGGAGTAGGAATGTATTCTGACAATGACCGCTTAAAAACACCTCTAATCAGAACAACCGTTGACGGTGAAGAAACTTTTAGAGAAGCCAGCTGGGAAGAAGCCCTTACATTGGTTGCTTCTAAAATGCAGGAAATAAAAGACAAGTATGGTGCTGAAAGTATGGCATTACTTAAACACGGATCACCCGGAAGCCACTTAGAACATTTGTTCCAAGCTTACGGTTCTGATACCGTTGCTGAGCCTGCTTACGCACAATGTAGAGGACCAAGAGAAACCGGTTTCGGATTAACTTTCGGTTCTTGGGTAGGTTCACCAGAACCAACCGATATTAGAGATACCAAATGTTTGGTGCTAATCGGTTCCCACATTGGCGAAAACATGCACAATACCCAAGTACAAGAAATGTCTGATGCTATTGACAACGGTGCTACCATTATAACTGTAGACCCTCGTTTTTCAACAGCGGCCAGTAAATCACAATATTGGTTAGCTATTAAACCTGCTACTGATATTGCCTTACTACTTTCGTGGATGCATGTATTGATCTATGAAGAACTATACGATAAAAAATATGTTGAAAAATACGGACATGGTTTTGATCAATTAAAAGAACATGTCAGAACTTTCACCCCTGAGTGGGCTTACAGCATTACAACTATAAAACCTGATGATATCAGAAGAACTGCCAGATCTATGGCCGCCGCTGCTCCATCAGTAATTGTACATCCTGGAAGACACGTAACATGGTACGGCGATGATACGCAACGTTCAAGAGCTATTGCCATATTAAATGGTTTACTAGGTTCTTGGGGAAGACGTGGTGGTTTCTACTTTAAAGAAAGTATAAAAGTACCTTCATTCCCACATCCACCTTATCCAACTCCTAAGTGGGGATGGGAACAAATTGGTGAAAAATATCCGTTAGCACAAATGGGTATTACCAATGAAGTTATAAAAGCTACCATTCCTGGTGAAAATGAAGAACATCCTATAAAAGGCTGGTTTGTTGCAGGTACTAATTTAGTAAGTACCGTTCCACAACGTGAGGTTATTGAAAAAGCTATAGAGTCATTAGATTTTATGGTTGTTATGGATACCATGCCAATGGAAATAACCGGTTATGCTGACGTGGTATTACCAGAATGTACTTATTTAGAACGCTATGATGGTATCCGCTCTTCTACTAATAGAGAACCTTCTATTGCCTTGAGGATGCCTGCTGCAGAACCTAGATTTGAATCTAAACCTGCATGGTGGATATCTAAACAAATTGGTGAAAAGCTTGGTTTAGGAGAATACTTCAACTATAATGATTATAAAGAAGTAATAGCTTGGCAGTTAGAACAAATGGGAACTTCATTAGAAGAAATGGAAAAAATTGGAGTTAAGAACTTCAAAAGAAAATCTGGCCCTATGTATTTAACTGATGGTCAAGATTATGAGTTTACAACTCCAACAGGAAAAATTGAGTTCTATTCAGAAAAATTAAAATCATTAGGACACGATCCTATGCCTGTTTATACACCTCATGAGCAACCCGCTCAAGGTTTTTACAGGCTTAATTACGGGCGTTCTCCAATGCATACATTCAGTAGAACCATCAATAACCCTAACCTAAATGACTTGAAAGATGAGAACAATCTTTGGGTTAACCCTAAAGTTGCAAGAATTGAAGGACTTAAAAATGGTCAGGAAGTTTGGTTAGAAAATCAAGACGGTATTATATCTACATTCCCAATCAAAGTAAGGGTAACCGAACGTATCCGTTGGGATTCCGTTTATATGTATCATGGTTTTGGGCATAACAACAAAAAGCTTTCCAGAGCTTATGCAAAAGGCGCCAATGATACCCACCTAATTACAAAAGTTACCATAGACCCATTGATGGGAGGAACAGGTATGAGAGGTAACTTTGTTAAGTTTTTAACTGAAAATCCAAACAAAAATACAGCGATATGAGATATGCAATGGTAATAGACACACTTAAATGTGTTGGATGTAGCGATTGTGTTGTTGCTTGTCAAACAGAGAATAATGTACCTATAGGATATTGTAGAGACTGGATAACAGAAACCGTTAACGGTGCTTATCCAAATGTAGAATTAGAACTAAAATCCGAAAGGTGTAACCATTGCGACAACGCTCCTTGCGTAAGATGCTGCCCAACAGGCGCCAGCCACATTGTTGAAGGCGGAATAGTTTTAGTAACCCCCAATGAATGTATTGGTTGTGGTGCTTGTATACAGTCTTGCCCTTATGATGCACGTTATTCACACCCTGAAGGATATGTTGATAAATGTACCTTCTGCCATCATAGAGTAGAGAAAGGTCAGCAACCTGCGTGTGTATCCGTTTGTCCAACCAAGTGTATGTATTTTGGTGATTTAGACGATCCTAACAGTGAAGTCTCTCAATTACTGAAAAACAGAACATGGAAAACATTAGCACCCGAAGCAGGTACTAAACCTCATGTATTTTATTTAATTTAAAATTCAACTAGATCATGCAAGAAGAACTTTTTACAAGCGGTAGAAACATTCCTCATATAGATCCGTCTTTAGAGATTTGGCACTGGCCTATATCAGTTTACCTATTCTTAGGTGGACTGGCTGCCGGATTATTATTCTTTATGGCCATAATCACTTTGATGGAAAAGGATAAAGAATATCCAACAGTAGTTAAATATGCCTCTATTATACCTCCTATAGCACTATCTTTAGGTTTATTGGCATTGATTTATGACCTTAAACATCCTTTATATGCTTGGCAACTGTACATGACTGTACGTATAGAATCGCCAATGTCTTGGGGTGCTTGGGTATTATTGGTAACTACACCTATGTCATTTTTATGGGTGATTAGTTATTGGAAAGAAATGTTCCCTAAATGGAACATCAAATTCAATTGGTTTCAAAAACTGGAAGCATTTTTAGCTAAGAACAGAAAGTATATGGCAATGGCTTTCATACCATTATCAATAGTATTGGGTATTTATACTGGCATCTTACTATCAGCATTCAATGCACGTCCATTGTGGAACAATGCTATTTTAGGACCTTTATTCTTAACATCGGGGCTTTCAACTGGGGCTGCAGCCATCATCTTAATGGCTAAAACAGCTAAAGAAAAACACCTGTTTGGTAAAATTGACTTGGTTTTAATTATTGTAGAACTTGGGCTTATCATACACATGCTAATGGGTATGTATGCAGGTTCTGAAGTACAATTGGAAGCTATGCAATTATTGGTAGGTGGAGAATTTACATTGATGTTCTTTGGCTTTGTAGTAATACTAGGCCTTTTAGTTCCTGCTGTTATGGAACTTACAGAACTTGTAGGCTTTAAAGTGCCGGTAGCAATCCCTGCTATATTGGTTTTAATTGGCGGATTGGTATTTAGATTTGTAATGGTAGAAGCCGGACAAATAACCAGATATTTATATTAAACTGAAGATTATTATGGAAAATCATAAAGAACAAAATAAACACATATACTGGAACCCCTACTTTGGTGGTTTCTTGCTCGGTATCTTAATCATCTTTACTTTTTATATAACCGGTAGAGGTTTAGGTGCCAGTGGAGCCATGAAAAGTAGTGTGGTTGCTATTGTAGATACTGTAACTCCTGAGCATGCCGAAAAGAATGCTTATTACAGCAAATTTATTGATGATGACAAGTCAACTTTAAATAACTGGTTAGTATTAGAAACTTTGGGAGTATTGATAGGTGCTTTCATTTCCGGTGGTTTAGCAGGAAGAATTGGTTGGAGAGTACAACATTCACCAAAAATAACTAGCAGAAGAAGACTTTGGTTTGCTCTTGGTGGTGGTGTTTTATTTGGCTTAGGAGCTCAAATTGCCCGCGGATGTACAAGTGGTGCCGCTCTTAGCGGAATGGCCGTACTTTCAACCGGAGGTTTTATAACCATGCTAGCCATATTTGGCACTGGGTATTTAGTAGCGTATTTCTTTAGAAAAAACTGGATTTAAAAATAATAAACAACTATTAGTATGGGACCATTAATTCCAAATGATATCATTCCCTATGAATGGAACAACGTCATCGCAATAATAATAGGTATAGCTTTCGGGTTTATTTTAGAATCGTCAGGATTCTCATCTTCAAGAAAACTTGCCGGAGTATTTTACGGATACGACTTTGCCGTTCTTAAAGTATTCTTTACTGCTGCTTTGACTGCCATTATAGGACTTTTATACATGGATTATCTAGGATATTTAGATATTTCAAAACTATACATTCATCCAACTTATTTATGGGGAGCCATTATTGGCGGAGCTATTATGGGTGTAGGATTTGTTGCCGGAGGTTTTTGCCCCGGAACCAGCCTATGTGCAGTTGCCATTGGCAAAATTGATGCAATGATTTATGTCTTAGGTATAATGATAGGTGTGTTTATCTTTTCAGAAGCTTACACCCTATTCGAACCAATTTATAACGGATATTTTGAAGGTAATATAACTTTAATGGATTCGTTAGGAGTTTCTCCTTATTGGTTTGTATTTATACTTACAGTAGCAGCTGTAGTAATTTTTGCTTTGTCAGACCAAATCCGTAAAAGGGTCAAAAAAGTCTTCTATTAATAAAAATTTGAACGATCATGGTAAATAGAAATGTAGTAAAAGTACTTTCATTCAGATATATGATTTTGGCAGCCATTTTTATTCTTTTGGCAGCCGGATTGGTACTGTTGCCAAAATATCAAAAACATGAAGGTATTGTTCCTGAAAAACTGTTGAGTAATGCTATTAATCCACAGAGATATATCTCTACAGATAAATTAGCAGATGTACTTATCAATCAAGATCCTTCTTATTTATTGATAGATGTTAGAAGTGAAGATGATTTTACAAAATATAGTATTCCTAATTCAGTAAATATTCCGTTAGCAAAATTGTTAGACGATGATAACAAATCTTATATCAATCAAGATCAATATAACGTAGTATTTATTTCTGATGATAATTTTTATGCAGACCAGGCATGGATGTTTGGTAACCGTTTAGGATACAAAAATCTTAAAGTGTTAAAAGGTGGTGTAAATGAGTGGTACAGCACTATTATAAATCCTCCTGTGCCAACAGAAGAAATGCCTGCAAATGATTTTGAGTTGTATAATACTAGAAAAGCAGCCAGTATGTATTTTGGTGTTGCCTATCCGGATCAAGTGGCTAAACCTGTAAAAGTTGAACCTAAAAAAGCAGCTCCAACACAAGTTGTTCCGGTTAAGAAAAAGAAAAAACTACCCGTTGAAGGAGGTTGTTAAGTAAACTTAAAAAATAGACTTTTATGAAAGAGTTAGAAAAAACTAAAAGAATATCTATAGCTGCTGTATTAACCATACTAGTAGTACTTGTTGGTATCTTATCTTTTAAAAGACCCAAAAACATGTATGTTGTTGACACAAAAAAAGCACTTACTGAGCTAACAGCAGATACTTATATTATTGCCCAAAAAGATGTGACTGAAGGCACTGAGCTTATTGATATTAGAAATCAATATGAATATGAAAAAGGCCATTTAGAGGGAGCTATTAATATCCCTGTTACTGATTTGTTAACAGATGAATCTATTAATGTATTCAAAACCAAGGATAACATAGTTCTTTATGGAAATACTCCTAATGATGCCGTTACTCCGTTAATACTTTTACGCCAGCTAGGTTATAGTAATGTAAAGGTTTTGGCTGTTAAAAACAGTTATGACCATAATAAATTAATTACAGAACCTGCCACCATAGAAACTGCTGTGGCAGATATAAAAGGTTTTATTGATAACAGTGTTAAAAAAGCTGAAGAAGCTAATGCAAAACCTGTTATAAAAGAAGTAAAACCTGCTCCGGTTAAACAAGTTGTTCCGGTTAAGAAAAAGAAAAAACTGCCGGTTGAAGGTGGTTGTTAAAACAAAATTATTTTTAATAAAAAACTGCTTCTTAGAAGCAGTTTTTTTTATTTCTTACCTCTAATTTTCCCTCCATAATAACCCTAACAATACATTTTTTTTAAACACATCGTAACAGATGTTACAGTCTACTCTTCCTTCTACTTATAGCAAATTATAAATATCTGATAATCATTATATTAAATTGTAACTATTGTTACTAAGAAGAATGATTATATATAGATATATGCATGACAAAAGTCATAAAAACACCCTCTCAATCAAAGTAATTTTACGTCTATAAAAAATGATTATTAACTATTAAATATATCGTAAAATGAAAAACATTAAATCATATTTTATCTTGCTTTTTATGGCTGCTGTAGTATTCAGCGGTTTTAAAAGTATACAACAACAGGATGTAGATCCTACTTCAGAATTTGGAAAATTAGTTGCCTATCTTGAAGCAAACGGAAACTTTATCAATAGTGATATGGCTCCTGCCATTATTACTCCAGAAGAGATCAAAGATAATCTTAAGAATGATAAATATTTAGTTCTTGATATTAGAAGCGATAGCTGGTTCTCTTACGGACATATTAAAAATGCTAAAAATGTAGAAGGCCCAAAATTACTAGAGTATTTTCAAAATGAAATTGACCCAACTGCATACGATAAAATTACTATTGTATGTTATTCAGGTCAATCAGCAGCTTACTACACCAGTTTACTAAGACTATACGGATATAACAACGTATACAACCTTAAATGGGGAATGAGCTCTTGGGCTGATGATTTTGCAGCAAACATCTGGACAAAAAATACTGCAAATGATTATTCAGATAAATTAGAAACTACTGCAAATCCAATGCCTGAAAAAGGAAATGTTCCTACAATAAACACCGGTAAAACAGAGGCTAAAGATATTTTACAACAACGCATAGTTGAAGCTTTTGCAAAACCTTATAAAGAATTTGTTGTAAACCCTGATGTAGCTGTTGAAAATCCATCAGATTACTATGTAGTAAATTATATGAATGAAGAACAATATAATACAGGCCATGTTAAAGGTGCCGTGTTATATCAACCGAATAAATCTCTTTCTTCAACTGAAGATCTTTATACACTACCTACTGATAAAAAAGTTCTTGTTAATTGTTTAACAGGGCAACATGCAGCCTATGTAGTAGCTTACTTACAAGTACTAGGTTATGA
Organism: Flavobacteriaceae bacterium; assembly: GCA_020435885.1. Taxonomy (GTDB): domain Bacteria; phylum Bacteroidota; class Bacteroidia; order Flavobacteriales; family Flavobacteriaceae; genus Aureibaculum. Next base: position 18,000 of record JAGQYU010000067.1, on the reverse strand, counting down.
CGTAGCCAATTTAGCCTACGGTGCTAATGGTTATATGAACAAAACTTTAGTAGAAAAAGGCTGGAATGGTTTCTCTAAAGACGAGATCAAAAATTTCCCAGTAGTAGAATAATAAAAACTGAATCTATAAAATAATAATAATCAAAACAAACTAATTATGAAAAGGTTACATTTAATCTTAATAGGACTCTTACTGATTCCTTCACTATTCTTAACATCATGTGATCAAGGTGATACACCGGAAACTACTATTACACCGGCGTTTACAACCATGAAAGATTATATGATAACAAATGATCTTGATATCAATAAAGTAATAAACAATGGTATAAACTTTGTCGCTGGAGCTCCAGCTGATGCTGATCTAGATGCTTTCTTAAACAAATACTATATAATTGATATTAGAAGTGCGGCTGATTTTACAACTAAAGGACATATTGCTGGAGCTAAGAATGTAGCTTTTGCTAATATTCTTACTGAAGGTGCTGCTGCACAAGCTGCCGGTAAACCAGCTTTGGTTGTTTGTTATACAGGACAAACTGCATGTTATGCAACTGCTTTGATGCGTATGTATGGTTATTCTAACACTCAAGCATTGAAATGGGGTATGTCTGGTTGGAATGAAAATACTGCTTATGCATGGAACAATGCTGTTGGTAATGAAGCTAATGGCCATGCAAATTGGTCATACGGTGCAGCCCCATCAAACAATGTATATGATGATCCAGAAATATCTAGTTTATCAACAATTGGAGAAAATATTTTAAAAAGCCGTGTTGAGCTAGCTGTGCAAGAAGGCTTCAAAACTGTTAAAGGTACAGATGTCTTAAATAGCCCAAATAATTACTTTATAAACAACTTCTTTAGTTCTGCTGATTATACTGGTTTTGGCCACATCAATGGAGCTTACAGAATCAATCCATTAACATTAGCTGATAACAGTTATAGAGGATTAGACCCTGAAGCTAAAGTTGTTACCTATTGTTATACAGGACAAACTTCTGCTGTGGTTACAGCATGTTTAAGAGTACTAGGTTATGACGCCTATAGCTTAACTTTTGGTATGAATGGTATGTACAACTCCAATAGTGCATTTTCAAGTAACCAATGGGGAGTTGATAGCAAACCTAAATCTTTACCGTTAGTTCAATAAATTAAAAAAATGTAAACAAAGCCCTAAAAACACATTAGCATTATCCATATAATAGTTAATAATGTTTTTATTCCAGAATCGATCGTTTTTAGGGCTTTTAAAATAAAAAGTAATCTTATGAAAACAAGAATAATATTTCTATTTGCTCTGGCAGTTTCTCTATTATTTTCTACAAATTCCTTTGCTCAAGGTTGTGAGGATGATGCTGCTCCAGCAAGTGGCGCTGCTGCCGGAGCAAATAATATGACTCCAGTAGTATTCGGTTTCTTTCAACCTGAATATGACTATCATTTTGCTGATCCTGACAATGACAACTCTTTCTACTTTAAAAGAGCTCGTTTAGGTGTACGTGGTAAAGTTAGCCGTAGTTTTTCTTACTATGTAATGCTAGAAGCTAGTGATTTTATCGCTTCTGACGGTAATGTGTACTTATTAGACGCTTTTGTAACCTATACAAAAAGTGATATGTTTAAAGTTTCTATGGGTTCATTCAAACAACCTTTTGGTTTAGAAGTAGAAACTCCTTGCCATGGCTTAACAACTATTAACAGATCAATCGTTTCTAATCAATTAGTATCTCCTCAAAGAGACATCGGAGCAACAATACTTGGTAAAAATGATAAGTTCCGTTATGCATTAGCTTTAATGAATGGTAGAGGATTAGGAATTAAAGACAACAACAATAAAAAAGACGTTATAGGACGTGCCAATTATAAATTGTTCGACTTTATGTCAGTGGGTGCCAGCTTCCGTTACGGATATCCAAACAATGATGATAATGATCGTACTACTTACGGTTTTGAAGCTCAGTTAAACTACAAAGGCTTTAACTTACAAGGTGAATATATCCATGATGAAGGTGATTATAACAGAGCTGCAGAAGGTGGTTGCGGATCAACTCCAATGGAATTAGGAGAACAAAGACAAGGTGCCTATCTAATGGCTTGGTATGCTCCTGAAGACAGTAAATTGCACCCAGTATTCAAATATGAATATTTTGATGCAGACCTTGATACCAAAATATTAGGATACCAAGAATTAATGACCTTTGGTTTGAATTACTTCTTTAACGATAAAACAAGAGTGCAACTTAACTATGAATACTACGTTGAACCTGGTGTTAGCAGCTACGACAGTGCCTTGTTAATGCAAGTTCAAGTTAAGTTCTAATTGTTCATAGATTTTTATTTGGATTAAAAAACTCCTGATAATTGTCAGGAGTTTTTATTTTTGCATAAACTACATTTGATAAAAATCATTATGTACAAAGGACAAATTATGACAACGGATAAGGAAGTTATAAGAGAAAAATTAGGTGATTATTTTTCCGGAATATTCGAAAAAGAATTATTTGAAGAAATCATAGATTGTGGTATTTACAGAACCATTCCTAATGGCGAAGTACTTATAGATATCGGCGATAATATGACACACGTTCCGCTTATTATAAATGGAGCTGTAAAAATTATCCGAGAAGACAAAAAAGGCGATGAAATTGTACTCTACTTCTTAGAAAGAGGTGATACTTGTGCCATTTCTTTTATCAATTGTATCAATAAAAGTAAAAGTATGTTTAGAGGTGTAGCCGAAAAAGATACTGAAAGCGTTTTTATACCCGTAGATAAAGTAGATGATTGGCTTAAAAAGTATGAAAGCTGGCGCCATTTTATTATAGACAGTTATCATATGCGGTTGATAGAAATGGTAGAATCTATTGACAGTTTGGCCTTTATGCGTTTAGACGACAGATTATATAAATATCTGCTAGACAAAGTGCAAATAATGCAGGATAACACACTAGTAATCACTCATCAAGAGATTGCAGATGATATTCACACCTCAAGAGTGGTAGTTTCTCGTTTACTTAAAAACTTAGAGAACGAAGGTAAAATTCAGATACGAAGAAACCGCATTATTGTTGATAGCATTTAATCTATCATGGCGAAATAATCATCTTCAGAAATGATAGGAATTCCCAGTTCCTCAGCTTTTACTCGCTTACTGGGCCCCATATTATCACCGGCTATAACATAGTCGGTTTTTTTTGATATAGAACTGGAAACTTTGCCTCCGTTGTTTTCTATAGACTTTTTAAGATCATCTCTGCTTATCTTTTCAAAAACACCGGATACCACAAAAGTTTTACCTTGCAATGTATCTTTTTGGTTTTCTAACACTTCGGCAGAAAGTGCTAGCTGAACTCCATAATTTTTTAACCGCTCAACAATGGTTCTGTTCTGTTCATCAGCAAAAAAGATGATGATACTCTGGGCTATTTTATCACCAATTTCATCCACTTGGATCAGCTCGTCAAAAGAGGCTTCCATCAATCTATCAATACTCTTAAAATGACGAGCCAGTTTTTTAGAAACCGTTTCGCCCACATAGCGTATCCCCAAAGCAAACAAAACACGTTCAAAAGGTATTTCTTTAGATTTTTCAATGCCTTTTACCATATTCTCGGCAGATTTCTCTGCCATACGCTCTAGCGGAATAATTTGCTCTTCTTTCAGTTCGTACAGATCGGCATAATTTTGTATCAGACCTTCTTTATAGAGTAATTCAACCGTTTCAGCTCCAAGTCCTTCAATATCCGTAGCCTTTCGGCTGATAAAATGTTGAATTTTCCCGGTAATCTGTGGTGGGCAACCATATTCATTTGGGCAATAGTGTTGTGCCTCTCCTTCTTTACGGATCAGTTCCGTATTACATTCCGGGCAATGTGCAATGTATTGTGTTGGTGTAGAATCATCAGGGCGTTTAGAAAGGTCAACTCCAATAACTTTTGGGATGATCTCCCCTCCTTTTTCTACAAAAACAGTATCATTAACACGGATATCCAACTTAGCTATTTGATCAGCATTGTGTAGTGAAGCCCTTTTTACTATAGTCCCTGCCAATTCTATAGGTGCTAAGTTTGCCACCGGTGTTATAGCCCCAGTACGGCCTACCTGATACGAAATACTTTCTAAAACAGTACTTTTTTGCTCCGCTTTGTACTTATACGCAATAGCCCATCTGGGGGATTTAGCCGTATAACCCAATTCCTCTTGATGTGCAATGGAATTTACCTTAACCACTACTCCATCCGTTTCATAAGGCAACTTGTGGCGTTCCGTATCCCAAAAATTGATATACTCAAATATCTCATCAACAGAATGAACTACTTTGTAAGTATTCGGTATTTTAAATCCTGCTTTTGAAGCAAATTGCAAGGCCTCATCATGTGTTTTAAACGGATTGTAATTAGCAACTACATGGTACAACAAACAATCCAAAGGCCTGTTGGCCACTTCGGTGCTGTCTTGCAGTTTTAGACTGCCACTAGCCGTATTCCGTGGATTTCTGTAAGGATCTTCACCGGCCTCTACACGCTCTTTGTTCATTTTGTTGAATCCATCTAAAGGCAAAATAATTTCTCCGCGTATCTCAAAATCTGCAAGGGTATCATCATGTAAATGCAAGGGTATAGAACGTATGGTTTTTATATTCGTAGTTACATCATCGCCTTGCACTCCATCACCTCTGGTAACAGCACTTTTTAAAGCTCCGTTCTCATACGTCAGGTTTATAGAAGCTCCGTCGTATTTAAGCTCACACGTATAGGCCACTTGAGAAGTTCCTAATATCTTTTCAATACGTTTTTCCCAATCAAGCAGGTCTTCTTTAGAATAGCTGTTATCCAACGAATACATTCTGTTCTTATGTGCTACCGTAGTGAAATTCTTAGTGATCTGCCCTCCTACACGCTGTGTTGGCGAATTCGGGTCAAAGAACTCAGGATGTGCAGCTTCCAAAGCCTCCAACTCTTTTAATTTCATATCAAATTCATAATCTGATATGGTTGGATTGTCCAGTACGTAATAATTATAATTATGTTTTTCGAGCTCTTTGCGAAGTGCAGCTATGGTATCGGCTATGGATCGGGTCATTTTTTACAGAAATAATGCCTAAAAATAAACATTATTTTATTGATTCGGCATGTTGATACAACAGGTTTTTACTCCATTAAGTTGATCTGATCTTACCAAAAGCAATGAGCAATAAACCGAAAATGGTAAGTAAACCTCCAATTATAGCCACGGTTGAGGGGAATTGACCAAAATAAAGATAGGCCCCTAACAGTACAAAAAGACCCCGTGTGCTATTGATAACTGCCCTCCGTGAAAGCGGAATGTATTGCAATGCCAAATATCCGGCTATGACCGTTAAAAATGGTCCTAATAGCGAACCGATAAAAATATTCAGTAAGGGTTTAAAACTAATGTTCATTGAATCGTTGGTAAAGACTAAAGCTGCTATGGAAAACAACAACAAAAACAAACTGCGGTTGGTGGTAAGTATAATGGGGTTTATTTTATCGATATTCTTTTTGATGATCACTGCACTGATAGCCGCAAAAATACTTGAATACAACACATATTGCGCTCCGTCAATAAACATGCCTTGCAAATTAGCATCGCCTTTGTAACTGATGATAAAAGCACCGAAAATTGCCAAGACCATCCCAAAAAACTCCAATAAATTGAACCTTTCTTTTAGTATAAAAAAACTTAAGGTGATGATAAATACCGGAGATAAATTGCCAATAAAAGATACCAGTGCCGGGTTTGAAATAGTATGTATGGCTTTAAAGAAATAATACGTACCTACAACCTCTATAATACCTAATACAAACAATATCAAATAATTACGTTTAGCAAATGTTGTAATAGTACGGAATGTTTTTTGCGAACAAGCATAGATAAGCGCCCATAGCAAGCCAAAGGAAAACCAATAGACACCAAACTGTGGCAGGCTTACCTCCATTAGAGCCGCTTTACTGAAAATATACACATTTGAAACCGCTATGACCGATACAAACGCCAGTAAAATACCTTTTACATATCCTTTCTGTTGCATGGTATAAAGGTACGGTTATTGACAGCTTACAAGTGCAACATTTGTTGCTTGTTAGCAACTATTTATCTACTTGAAAATTACGGTTTTACCGTAATAGAAATTTATATTTTATTGGTATATTAGTGTAGTTAAATTGGATATATGCATAATATGTATATCCAATTGTTGTACACAATATAAAAAAACGAAATGAAACCAATATTTGATTCAACATTGCACGAAATCCTAAACAAAAGATTAGGAGAACTTGAAAATCATTTTGATTCGGACTTTTTATTTTATTATGGCCCTATAACTGATTCTCTTGACAAACCTTTTAGAGATTTGGTAGAAGAATTAAAAGCTGAACCTGACACAAAGGATACTTTATTTATAATGCTTAACACGCCTGGAGGTAGTGCTGAAACTGTCGAAAGATTAGTTAAAATAACTCGACATCATTATCAGACTGTAAACTTCATAGTTCCTGATGCAGCATATTCAGCTGGAACAATATTTTGTCTATCGGGAGATGCTATTTATATGGACTACTCATCTTCTCTTGGACCAATTGACCCACAAGTATATAATGGAAAAAATTGGGTGCCAGCTTTAGGTTATCTTGACAAAGTGGAAGAATTAATAAATAAATCAATTGCAGGAACAATTTCACAAGCAGAGTTGATAATGTTAAGAGAACAAGATTTAGCTATGTTGAGAAGACACGAACAAGCCAGAGACTTAACAATTGCACTTTTAAAAGAATGGTTAGTAAAATATAAGTTTAAAAATTGGAACACTCATAATTCGACAGGAAATCCTGTAACATTGAAAGAAAAAGAGGATAGAGCTACAGAAATTGCAAGAGATTTAGGAGATAACAAAATATGGCACTCTCATGGTCGTTCAATAGGGGTGTCGGCTTTAACTCATATACTAAAACTCAAAATCGAAGATTATTCAGGGGAGCCTATTTTAACTAAAATTATTAGAGAATATAACGACCTAATATGCCAATATATTGGTCGAAATAACGGAGAAATGTTTTTTCACACAAGAAAATTTATATAAATTTGTATTTATGGAAAATATAGCAAAACTTGTAGAGCAAATAGTCAATAAGACTAAAGAGGAAAAAAATAAGTTCGAGCAGATTTCCAGATTTGATGAAACTATTAAAATGTTAGGGAATGTGGAAAAATCTGAAAAAACCACTTACAGTTTTCCATTAGCAGACACATTAGGTGAACAAACTTATTCTAATTTAAATAGGAAATAACACTACGCAACAACGTATAAATACAATAGTGGTTCAAGTTTGCACTTAAACCGCTATTTTATTTTAAATATGTTACTAACCTAAAATTAGCACTTTTAGTAAGCTGCCGCATTATTTCACCTATAGAACACATTCAGCTTAAGCTAACTTTTGTTGCTATATTATGCTTAGAAAAACCTTATTCTTTTACTCATTTTTATAAGTGCTACTTGTTTTGGGCAACATTTATTCAAAACATCATACATCAATCTAACAAAACGTATAAATTACTACCTATAAAAAAGATGAGTAGTTAACTAAATTCTTATTTAAGTAACTTAAGTTGCGTAACTACTTCTTTTTATACTCAAATTACGGTTTTCCCGTAAAATTTTTGTGGTTTTACCATAATACAAAGTTACCGCTAAACCGTATTTTAGTCACCATAGAATTAACATGCTTTTAAGCTACTAAAAGCAATACCATAAAAATCAGAATTAACCAGTTTAAACGAGAGTTGTTATAGAAACTTATAATTCCTTTTTTGCCTTTCACTCTACGGTAAAAGCAAGGCAATGGGCAATCATGGTAAAATACTACATTAATCAACCGGTAGATGATTGCTATAAAAAAATTGCTAACTAAGGAATCTTGTAAGCTATATACAACTCTCTTTTTTGTAAAAAAACTGCCTTAACGTTAACATCCAACAGTAAGGCAGCCCTTTCAATCAATAAATAGTGTTTAATTTAATAATATGTATAGCGCCTTACTTTGGCTATATGTTTTGCCAACCGTATTACTTGATGGCTATATCCATATTCATTATCATACCAAACATACAAGACCACATTCTTACCGTCAGGCCCTACAATAGTGGCATGGCTATCAAATATGGCTGGGGCCGATGTACCTACTATATCAGACGATACCAATTCATTGCTTAATGAGTATTTTATCTGCTCTACCAAATCGCCTTCCAAGGCATATTTTTTCATTACGGCATTCACAGTTTCTACACTGGTTTCAGTTTCCAAGTGCAGATTCAACACCACTAGCGAACCATTTGGAACCGGAACTCTGATAGCGTTGGAAGTAAGTTTTCCTGCCAAAGAAGGTAAAGCTTTTGCCACAGCACTTCCGGCACCCGTTTCTGTAATAACCATATTCAGCGCCGCCGCCCTGCCCCTTCTGTATTTTTTATGAAAATTATCAACTAAATTTTGGTCATTGGTATAAGCATGGATGGTTTCCAAATGTCCGCCAACAATACCAAAACTATCTTCAATCACTTTTAAAATTGGCGTAATGGCATTGGTAGTACAAGAAGCCGCCGAAAAAACATCTATCTTATCGGGGTCGTATTCTTTGTGGTTTACCCCATGAACAATATTTGGAACGCCCTTGCCTGGAGCTGTAAGCAATACTTTATCAACTCCTTTACTTTTTAAATGGCGACCCAGACCGGCTTCATCTCTGTAAGCACCTGTATTATCAATTACCAAGGCATTATGGATTCCGTATGTTGTGTAATCTATCTCTTCCGGAGCATTGGCTGAGATCATATAAACAGTGCTTCCGTTAATTACTAAGGCTTTGTTTTTAAAATCGGCACTTACGCTTCCTTCAAACTCACCATGTACCGAATCGTTTCTTAGCAATGCTGCTCTTTTTTCCAATACGGTTTCATTCATTTCGCCACGAGTAACAATAGCCCTCAAACGCATTTGTTTGCCTTTTCCGGTACGCATCATCAGTTCACGTGCCAACAAGCGCCCTATCCTTCCAAAACCATATAGAACGATGTCTTTTGGTTCAATTTCGTTGAAATTTTCAGCGTCTTTCAATTTATTGCTCACAAAGTGAATGATATCGTCATCATCTTCAGCCAACACATATTCATAAGCTAATTTGCCGATGTCTATTTTTGCCGGAGGGATGTTCAGATCTTTAATAGCCCTTGAAATTTCAACGGCATCAAAAATAGAGATAGGTTTGTTTACAAACTCACTTGCATATTCTACCAAGTTTAGGATTTCGCTCACATTTCTATTGATAAGCTGATTTCTGAACAGTACCAATTCAACGGCATTATCAAACCAAAGATCACTAGTAATTTTAATGAACTCTACCGTGGCACGGCGTCTGTCTGCCTGATACGCCAGTTCTTTTTCATAGATTTCGTTTGTTTGCATTTTGAATTTTTAAATTAGTTAGTTTTTTGCAAAAGTACCATTTCAATCGTTTTCGTAAAACTTTTTCTATAAAAAAATCCTCCGAAATTTCGGAGGATTTTAGGATTGATTGTTAAACGTATTAATTCAACACAACCAAAGGTTGATAATCTACATAACCTTCTTGATTAAGGATTTGTAGCATTACTCGCTTCCCTTTGTTGTTCCTTAAAATATTTTCTACATCTTCTGTATTATATACTTTTTCATTATCAATTTTTAACACTATATCACCTTTTTTGACATTGTTAGCAATCAATAAATTATTTCTAAGTACTGAAATCTCCACTCCATAGTTAATTCTATACCTTTCAGCGTTCTTACTAGAAATTTTCTCTAAATCACCAATATATTTTTTACTAAAATCTAATTTCCCAACTGATTCTTTACCGAATTGGTTACTCAACTTAACATCAAACTCTTTAGAAGAATTTCCTCTCAATACTTTTACTTTTACAACATCTCCTGGGCGTTTGGTACTTAAAAAACCTTGAAGGTCAGAGAACTTTCTAATTTTTACATTATCCATTTGTGTGATGATGTCATTCTTTCTAACACCTGCAGGTTTTGCACCTCCTTCTTCCGTAACTTCAGCAATTAGCACACCCTCAGTAATATCTACATCAAATTCTTTAGCAATTTCACTGTTCAACTCAGCCGGAACAATACCTAAATAGGCCGTTTGTACATCGCCAAACTCCATAATATCTTCTACTACTTTTTTAGCAATATTAGAAGGAACCGCAAAGGAATAACCCACATAAGAACCTGTTTGTGAACTGATTGCTGTATTAATACCCACCAATTCACCTCTTACATTCACCAAAGCACCACCACTGTTCCCCGGATTTACAGCCGCATCAGTCTGAATGAATGATTCTATCATAGCTCTATCACTAGCTATGTTAATTTCACGAGCCTTGGCACTTACTATACCTGCTGTAACCGTAGAAGTTAAATTAAAAGGATTACCCACCGCAAGCACCCACTCGCCAACACGTACATTATCAGAATCTGCAAATGTGATATAAGGAAGATTTGAGGCCTCAACTTTCAACAATGCTATATCAGAACTTTCATGTGTTCCAACTACTTCTGCTTTATAAGTATGCTTGTTATTTAGTATTATCTCCAACTCTTTGGCACCACGTATCACATGGTTATTTGTAACGATATATCCATCTGGTGAAATGATCACTCCAGATCCGGTTCCTATTACAGCCCTGCCACCACTTCCGCCATTTCCATAAAAGAACTCATACAACGGATTAGGATTAGAAACAGCCACATTCTTAACGTGGACAACCGCATTAACCGTCTGCTCAGCAGCATTTGTAAAATCAGTATTCTCAGCAGCATAAGCAGCTTTTGAGGCAATAGTACTAGTTTGCACTACACCAAAATCATCAGCTTTTTTAGAGGTAACTGCTGATGTTTGTTCGCCTTGAAGATATACATAGCCTCCCAGAGCCAATGCACCTCCAAGAACAGATGCTAACAATAAACTTGCTATTTTTTTCATCATCTTTACTCTTTAAATTTTATTGATTAATCTGTTTTTTAATTAAATTCAACAATCAAAATTACCTGTTTATTGGTAAAGTTTTTTTACTTTAACTATACTTTAACAACGCACCTTACCTAAAAAAATGTTTACATTTGCCCTATTATGTTACTACAGTTTTATAAATATCAAGGTACGGGAAATGACTTTATCATGATTGATAACCGTCAGCAAATATTTCCCAAAAACGATACCAAACTCATTGAGCGTTTATGCGACAGAAAATTTGGCATAGGTGCCGATGGTTTGATACTGTTAGAACTGTCAGATTTACATGATTTTACTATGATATACCACAATGCCGACGGAAAAGTGGGCAGTATGTGTGGTAACGGTGGTAGGTGCACAGTCGCTTTTGCCGAACAGTTAGGAATTATTGAAAATAAGACTGTTTTTGATGCTTTTGACGGTTTACACGAAGCATCTATCAAAGATGCCGTGGTAAGTCTTAAAATGAGCGATGTAACTTCCGTTGAAACATTTGACAACCATCTTTTTTTAAATACCGGATCACCTCATCATATCACATACGTAGATAACATTACTAAAACTGATGTTTATGGTGTTGGTAAAAATATCCGTTACGGAGCTCCTTATTTTGAAGAAGGCAGTAATGTGAATTTTGTAGAACAACAAAATGGAAATACCTTTAAAGTACGCACCTATGAACGTGGCGTGGAAGATGAAACCTTGAGTTGTGGTACAGGAGTTACGGCTGTAGCACTGGCATCTCACAAATCCAATAAGACAAAAGACACTACTATCCGTTTAGAAACTCAAGGTGGCACATTGGAAGTTTCTTTTGAAACTGATGGTGAAGGTTATAAAAATATCTACCTAAAAGGCGAAGCCACATTAGTGTTTAAAGGACAAATAGAAATCTGATGCAAGCACTACAAGGCACCAATATTTACTTAAGGGCATTAGAACCTGAAGATATTGAACTATTGTACACCATAGAAAATGATAGTACTTTTTGGGAAGTCAGCAGTACGCAAACCCCGTATAGCAGGCATTTACTGACTCAATACCTTGCCAATGCACATTTAGATATTTACGAAGCCAAACAACTACGCCTAGTAATAACTGAAATAAAAAGTAATAAAGCAGTAGGCATTATTGATCTTTTTGATTTTAACCCCCAACACAAAAGAGCAGGAATAGGCATCCTACTAATTGAAAGTGAACAAGGTAAAGGATATGCTTCCGAAGCCCTAAAACTCCTTATTAATTATAGTTTCAATCAGTTAGACCTGCACCAGTTGTTTGCAAACATAACTACTGATAATCATAAAAGTTTACAGCTCTTTAAAAAATACCATTTTGCAGAAGTTGGCGTTAAAAAAGAATGGATATATACCAACGGTGTATATAAAGATGAAATACTATTCCAATTGATCAAAAAATGAATCTAAAGAAAATCATTCTTTCAATAATTGCTATCACCCTGATAATCGGAGGCCTTATCGGATATAAATTTTATGTAAAAATATATGCTCCAAACGTAACTGAAGAAGCTGCAGTTTATATTCCTACTAATGCAGATTTTTCTGAAGTAAAGGAAGCCATTGAGCCTTACCTAGATAACATGAGCAGTTTTGAATGGGTGGCTCAGAAAAAAAACTACCCTAATGTTATAAAACCCGGAAGGTATATCGTTAAAGAAGGGATGAACAATAATGATCTTATTGATCTTTTGCGAAGTGGAAAACAAACTCCCGTTATGCTTACTTTCAATAATCAGGATACATTGGAGAAGTTATCAGGTAGAATTGCAACTCAACTAGAAGCAGATTCCCTCACCATATTAAATACTATACTCGATCCTGCTTTTTTAAGTGAAAATAATCTGTCAAAGCAAAGTGCTTTACAAATCTTTATACCAAATACATACGAATTGTACTGGAATACCTCTGCCGAAAAGTTTAGGGACAGGATGCTAAAAGAGTATAAAACCTTTTGGAATGAACAGCGAATAGCCAAAGCCAAAGCACTAAATCTTACTAAAAGTGAAGTAATGACCTTAGCTTCCATCGTTCAAAAAGAAACAGCATTATCTTCTGAAAGGCCTGTAGTTGCAGGGCTTTACTTAAACAGATTACGTGATAAATGGCCTTTACAGGCCGATCCTACCATCATTTTTGCATTAAAACAAAAGTATGGGCAAGACTATGAAGTAAAACGTGTTTTGAATAACGATCTATTAATAGATTCACCATATAATACTTACAAAAATATAGGTTTACCTCCTGCGCTTATCGCCATGCCGGATATTTTCACCATTGATGCTGTACTAAATCCTTCAAAACATGATTATTACTATATGTGTGCCAGTGTTAGCGATTTAGGGAAACATGAATTTGCCAGAACTTTGGCCCAGCATAATGTAAATGCCGATAAATACAGAAAATGGGTAGCTAAACAAGGTATAAATCGCTAATATGAAGCATGTTAGATTTACATTCTTTCTAATATTTTATATTACGACTCATACTATTACATCTCAAAATTCTATCAGTTTTTGGCAAAATTCAGATACGCTAAACACCAAAAGGCGCAACACTATTTACATTACCGAAGCAGCTGCAGCTTCAACTGCCTTGATTGGCCTCAATCAGTTATGGTATGCAAATCATCCGCGTTCCAGCTTTCATGCAATTAATGATAATAATGAATGGCTTCAAATGGATAAAATGGGGCATATTATGAGTTCATATTATGTAGGTAAAACTGGTATGAACCTATTGAAATGGGCAGGAGAGAGTAAAAAGAATCAATTACTATATGGAGCAACATTGGGCTTCGCTTTTTTAACTACCGTTGAAGTACTGGATGGCTTTTCAGAAGAATGGGGGTTTTCAACCGGAGACATGGTAGCAAATGCTACAGGTACAGGTTTATTAGTAGGGCAAGAATTACTTTGGGATGAGCAGCGTATTTTACTAAAATATTCATTCCATACAACTAAGTATGCAGATATACGCCCAGAGACATTAGGCGAGAATTTTATAGAACAATCGTTGAAAGATTATAATGGGCAAACCTACTGGCTTTCAGCAAATATTTGGTCTTTTTCAAAAGGCAGTTCTTTCCCAAAATGGTTAAATATAGCTGTGGGTTATAGTGCTGATGGTATGCTTTACGGAACCAAAAGTGACCAATTGGAAAGTGATTATACATTTCAAAGACAACGACAATTTTACCTCAGTTTTGATGTAGACCTGTCAAAAGTAAAAACACAATCTAAATTCCTTAAAACTGTTTTTTCTACGATAAATTTTATTAAAATACCCGCCCCAACTATCGAATTTAATAGTAAAAATCAACCTAAATTCTACCTATTATATTTTTAATCAGCTGATAAGCAGATTGTTAATTTTTTGCTAAAAGCATGGTTAGCTCATTTTTTTACCGTACATTTGCACGCTGAATTTAAGATGTGTGTTATATGCACCTTTTTAAAGTAAACTATATGAAAAAGAAACTCCTAAAATTTGCAGGTGTAATACTTCTTTTACACTTTGTAACCACAAGTTTTTCTTCATGGAATAAAACAGAGGCAATCTATAATGTACCTCAAGGCGATTATTTTGCTAACGTTTTACAAGAAGAAGAAATGGAACCTTACACTGCCATTAATTTTCCTTTTACAGGAAAGTCTTATGTCGGTTTTAAAGAAGCGTTGGGCTTTAGAGAATCACAAGGTATGTATAGTAAAATAAATGACCTTGGTTATTTAGGAAAATATCAATTTGGAAAATCTACCTTACGCAGATTCCACATTTATGATTCTGCTGAGTTTTTAAAAGATGCCCAAATGCAAGAAGACGCCTTTTTAGCACTTTGTTCATTGAACAAATGGATCTTAAAAAGAGACATTAAAAGAAGCGTTGGTAAAAAAATAAATGGAATCAGAATAACAGAATCCGGTATTTTAGCAGCTGCACATTTGGCTGGCGCCGGAAGTGTAAAAAAATACTTACGAAGTAATGGCGAAGAAGGCTTTTCTGATGCTTACGGCACTAATATTGAGCATTATTTAAGAAAATTTGCAGGCTATGACACTTCCTTTGTAGAACCACAAAAAAAGCCTAAAATTTAAATAGTAATACTTATTTGAATATTACATAAAAAAAGCTTTCAGTAAAAATTGAAGGCTTTTTTATTTTTTATGAATAATGAAGATTGCAGGCCGTTTATGCAAATCTATTTGCTGTTGCTTCCATTCTTTAACCGAATATGTTTTGATAAATTCAGTCGGAGATGTAATGTCCACCGCTACACACAACAATGTGTCTGGAAACAGATATTGCAAAAGGTCAGCTAGCATCTTATCATTTCTATAAGGAGTCTCAATAAACAACTGTGATTGATCCTTTTCAAACGACAATTTTTCCAGTTTTTGGATACTGCGTTTGCGATCTGCTTTTTCAATCGGTAGATAACCATTAAAAGCAAAATTTTGCCCGTTCAATCCGGAAGCCATCATCGCCATAATTATGGATGAAGGGCCTACTAACGGCACTACTCTTATTCCCTTTTGATGCGCCAATTTAACCATAGTAGCTCCTGGATCAGCAATGGCTGGTACGCCTGCCTCGGACAATAAACCTATATGCTCACCTTTTAAACAAGCATCTAAGTAATGTATGGTTTCAGATTCACTTGTAAACTTATCCAGTAAATATATTTTTAGTGAAGGTTGTGATTTTTTTGGCGATATCTTTTTAATAAACCTACGTGCCGATTTTTCATTCTCAACAATATAACTATTAACCTGTTCAACAATCTTTTTAACAGAAATAGGCAACACTTCCAAAGGTTCGGTTTCGGAAAGTGTAGTAGGAATTAAATATAAATTGCCTAATTTATTCATATTGGAGTTTTTCGGCTATTACAGAGCAGGCCTCATCCAACAATTTGAACACATTCTCAAAACCATAATCTCCTCCATAATATGGATCTGGCACATCTACATTTTCATTTGGGAAGACCTCATTCAATATCATCTTAACTTTAGCCCTGTCATTATCATCTCTTGCTAAACTCAACACATCACGTCTGTTAGAATTATCCATTACATAAATGTGATCGAAAGTATCAAAATCTTCAACTTTAAATTGCCTTCCTCTTTGATATGTTATGTCGATTCGATTTTTCTGAGCTATGGATACGGAGCGCCTATCAGGAGTATCACCAATATGATAATTGGATGTACCCGCTGAATCTACAAAAACTCTATCAGGATTAATTTTAGACTGCAAAATACCTTCGGCTAATGGCGAGCGGCAGATATTTCCTAAGCATACCATTAATACACGAACCATAATAAAAGGGATTAGAAAGACAGCTTTTTGGTAATGTCTTCAACGTATTTTCTGAACTGCTTGTCAGTTTCAGTAAGATTATCAACTGTTTTGCAAGCATGTAGCACGGTTGCATGATCTCTATTACCAATTTGAGAACCAATGCTAGCCAATGATGCTTTTGTCATTCTTTTAGCAAAATACATGGCCAACTGACGAGCCTGTACAATATGCCTTTTGCGGGTTTTAGATTGTAACATGGTTACATCTATCTCAAAATATTTAGACACTACTTTTTGAATGTAGTCTATAGAAACTTCTCGCTTGGTATTTTTAACAAATTTATCTACAATTTGTTTGGTAAGTGCTAACGTAAATTCTTTTCTGTTAAAAGATGCTTGAGCTATCATAGAGATAAGCACTCCTTCCAGCTCTCTTACATTGGTTTTTATATTTTTAGCAATATATTCGATAATTTCATCTGGCATTTCAACGCCATCTCTGAATAACTTACGCTCTAAAATAGAGATTCTCGTCTCATAATCAGGCTGTAACAACTCAGCTGACAAGCCCCATTTAAAACGTGATAATAAGCGTTGTTCAATATCTTGCATATCTACAGGCGCCTTATCAGAAGTTAAAACTACCTGCTTACCATTTTGATGTAAATGATTAAATATATGGAAGAACACATCTTGTGTCCCGGCTTTACCAGAGAAGAACTGCACATCATCAATAATCAACACATCAATCATCTGATAAAAATGCACAAAATCGTTTCTGGTATTTCCTTTAACCGAATCTATATATTGTTGTGTAAATTTCTCAGCAGAGATATACAACACTGTTTTTTCAGGATATTTATCTTTAATATCAACACCTATGGCATGTGCCAAATGCGTTTTACCTAAACCAACCCCACCGTAAATAAGTAATGGGTTGAAGGAAGTACCTCCCGGTTTATTGGCTACCGCCATACTGGCAGAACGAGCCAACCTATTGGAATCTCCTTCAATAAAACTATCAAAATTATAGTTAGGGTTTAACTGCGATTCAATCTTAACTTTTTGAATTCCCGGAATAACAAAAGGATTTTTTAGTTCTCTCTTATCAATATCCAACGGAAGTGTAATCCCTTGAGAATTGAAAGGCTTTCTATTAGCACTAGGTATTTTTACAGTATGAGGATTTTTACTACTATAAGCATTTTCCATCCGTACATCATAAATCAACTTAGCGTCTTCACCTAACTCTCTAACCAATGCAACCCTTAATAATTTAATATAATGTTCTTCTAACCATTCATAAAAAAATTTACTAGGTACTTGTATGGTCAATGCTTCTCCAGTTAATTTAATTGGCTTAATTGGTTCAAACCAAGTTTTGTATGCTTGAGGTTTAATATTGTCCTTTATGAAAGACAGGCAATTATTCCAAACTGAAGCAGCAGTTTTTGTCATTTTGTAGGGTATAGTTTTTGTTTGGTTAATTCTAATACATGAGAGAGGCATAAGGGTTAATTCTCTCAGACATTTGTGTTACAAAAATGTGAATATTTTTTATTAAAAAAAAATAAAATCGATATTGATTTTTAATTTTTTTTT
>JAGQYU010000066.1 GCA_020435885.1 Flavobacteriaceae bacterium | reverse complement strand
GGTTCGATTCCCACCTTGAGTACTTATAAAAACCTCAAAATGCTGATTATTAGCTATTTGGGGTTTTTTGTTTTATAATTTTGCCGATTTTTTGCCGAAAATGTTAGTGTTATCATTTTTAAAATAATGTAAAACTTCAGCGTAATGTTTACCAGTTAAGGTTAAAGTTAGTAGATAGTTTGTTAACTTGAAAGCATGCTTTCAAGGAATTATTAAAATCAAAATTAATGAATGTCAAAACAGGACAAAAATTATATAAAAATGGGTAGCTTTTAAATAACATTTTAGGTGTGTTCATATAACTTTAGGTGTTATTTAGAACAAAAGTTTTTAAAAATAAAGGATGCCTTGATATATTTAAATTAGTTAAATGTAAAAATAATAAAGATTAGATAACAATCAAATGCTTGGAATTATACATTTTGGAACGTTTCTTATTACAGGGATACTTTTAAATCTAACACCTGGGACAGATACTATGTATGTTTTGGGTAAAAGTTTGTCAGGTGGTAAGCAATTAGGGTATTTATCGGCATTGGGTATTGGTACAGGCTCTCTTGTGCATACACTTTTTGCAGCTTTTGGTTTATCCATTGTTTTAAAAGAATCTCAAATAGCATTTAATATAGTAAAATATTTGGGTGCTGTTTATTTAGCTTATTTAGGTGTTAAATTGATTATGAAAGCTAAAAATGAGAAATTTGATTTAGTAACTGTAGAAACACAAGATAAATATTTTGAAACATACATTTCTGGTGTATTCACAAATATTTTGAATCCCAAAGTAGCCTTGTTTTACTTGGCTTTTTTGCCACAATTTATTGACTCAAATTATGAGTATAATTTTTTGTCATTTATTGTGTTAGGGGTTATATTTACAATGACAGGAACTATTTGGTGTCTTATATTGGCGAAATTTTCTTCTAAATTTTCTCAAAAAATAAAGACGAATGTCAAAATAAAAAAATGGGTGGATAGATTAACGGGATTGATCCTTATTTTACTAGGAATAAAATTGGCATTGGGTAAATTGAAATAAAATGAATTAAGTTAATATCCAGCGGTTATTTTCATTAAATCTTCCCTATAATTTCTACCTACTGGAATTTTTACATTACCTATTTTAATTTGGTGAGTTTCTATTATTTCCATATGTTTTATGGCTACAACAAACGATTTATGTACCCTAATAAATTCTTTTGGACTTACAATATCAAAAACATCTTTCATGTTTTGCCTAGATAATATTTTTTTGTCATTGGTGTGGAAAGTAAGATAATTTCCATCTTTTTCGAGATATAAAATGTCATTTGTATTTACTTTAAACAATTGTGGACCACTCTTTATATAGATGGTCTTTTCTGTTGGGGATTTCTGATGAAACTCAAGTAATGGCTCATTGGTTGAATGTAAAATCTGCTTGGCTTTTGTAACGGCTTTTAAAAATCTTTTGAATTCTATGGGCTTTAATAAATAATCTATAGCATCATATTCGTAACTGTCAACCGCATATTCAGAATAGGCAGTTGTAAAAATCACTTTAGGTTTGTTTTTAGCGATGTTTAAAAAATCAATACCATTTATTTTTGGCATGTTAATATCAAGAAAGACAAGATCTACTATTTCATTTTCAAGATATTCCAATGCCTTGACAGGGTCTCTAAAGGAGGCGGTTGCTTCTATCATGTCTGTTTCATTACAATAACGTTTTAATACGTCTATTGCTTTCGGTTCATCATCAATAATAATGGCTTTTATAGCATTCATTGGATATCTATTTTAAGTGCAATTTCATATAAATTATCTTCATTTCGGATATTAAGGTGATGTCTGCCTGAATAGATTAAATCTAACCTTCTCTTTACATTTTCCAATCCTATGCCTGAGGACTCATTAATCGTATTATATGTATGATGAACTTTATTTTTCACCTTAAAGAAAATAATATCTTTTGTGACTTCTAAAAAAATGGATATTACCGAACTTTCATTGATGCTTACCCCGTGCTTAAACGCATTTTCTACAAACGGCAATAAAATCATGGGAGCTATTTGGACATTCGTGAAGGAACCTTTCTTTTCAAAATTAATAATGACTTCATCAGTTTCATCATGCCGTAATTTTTGGATATCTATATAGCTGTCTATGTACTCCAACTCTTTTTGTAAAGACACAAAACTCGAATTACTTTCATAGATCATATAGCGCATGATGTTTGAAAGCTGGTTGATTCCAGTAGAAAGTTCGGTTATATTGTTTTTTTGGGCTATAGAAAATAAATTATTTAGGGTGTTAAATAGAAAATGCGGATTTATTTGGGATTTTAAAAAATTGAGTTCAGTTTTTAGTTTTTCCTGCTTAATGGCATTTCTCAATTTTTCATTATGATACCATTCAAAAATAAAGGCATAGGCAAAAGAGATAACTATATAGAAAATAAATAGCCCTAAATGCAACCCTGCAAAAGGGAAGTCAAACCAATTGTTTTCATAAGGAAGTTTGTAATTATACACGATATTTAAATAAAAATCCAAGAAAACACATACAATTACTAGGCTTATTAATTTTAATAAATAAAATAATAGATTTTTACTCCCGAAATAGGACTTTAATAAGACAAATACATTAAGATAAAAAATAACTGCCGAAAAACTTAAAGTAAGAGCAGCTGCCCAACTGAAATTATCATCATATGTTATTAAAACTTTTTCTGACTGATCATTAATATTTACTGTATTGGAGTAGACCTCAATGTTTTTTACTCCAAAGAGTCTGGTTATTAAGTAAAAACATATAAGCCAAAATACAATATGGGCTAAAACAAGAAAAACTCTCTTTAAATTTAATCTATTTCGCATAACCCAAATTTAACTATTTAGTTAAAAACATAGTATTATATGTTATAAACAGCAAAGTAATCAAAGCAAGTGTAATGATATAGGTATTTATAATGTGATTGCAAACAATTGTTGTTTAGCTCTTAATTATATAATTACATAACATTATTTTTTTGCTTTTAAAGAACATAATTATAATTGGTCTAAAATTTATAAACAAATGAGAAAATACATTATTGCAGTTTCAATTATTACGCTATTCATAAGTTGTAAGGGGCAAACCCAAAACAAAAAAGCAGGAGATTATCAATATGAAAACGGAATAGATGCCTTGGTAAAACAGTATCAAGATTTGGATATATTTTCAGGAACTGTGTTGGTAGCTGAAAAAGGAAAAATACTCTATAATAAGGCTTTTGGTTTAGCCAATCGTGAAAAAAAAATCCCCAATACTTTACAAACAAAATTTGATATTGGTTCCATCAATAAAGCATTTACCAAGGTAATAATCATGCAATTAATTCAAGAAGGAAAAATTAAGACAGATGATAAGTTGGGTCAATATTTAAAAGGGTTTCCCATGGAATCTTCTGAAAAAATAACCATTGAGCAACTTATTGGCCATCGTTCGGGTTATGGAGATTACATGCAGGAACCAGGATTTTTTGATCGTCCAAAATCACAACAGACTATGGAGGCCATAACTGAAATTATCAAAAATATGTCTCTAATGTTCGAACCTGGATCGGATTGGCAATACAGCAATGCAGGTTATATACTGTTGGGAGATATTATAGAAAAGGTAACAGGTAAGAGTTATTATGATAATGTCAAAGATAGAATAATCAAACCTCTGGGTATGTCAAGTGCGGTTGTGGATACTTCAAAAAAAATGGCAACCGATAGAGCCATTGGTTATATGAAAACCATGCGAGGTGAGTTGGAAAACAATGAGGGAGTATTATTGATTCCCACTCCAGCTGGAGGTTTTATTATGACAGATGAAGATCTATTGAAATTTATGGAGGCATACTTGTTTAGTGATAAATTGGTAAAACCCGAGGCATTTAAATACGATGATTTTTATCCATTTCTCCAAAAGCTAAAAAAAGAAGGGGGAGCCATTCCAATAGCTGGTGGGTTTGAGGGTGCCAATGCTGTTGCTTTGAATGATATTCAAAATCATCAAACAATCATAGTAATGGCAAACATGGATGAGCCAGTTGCTGAGCAATTAGCAACTGGAATTTATAACATTTTAAATGGAAAAGAACCTAAGAAGCCTTCATTGCCTGTTCTTCAAAATATATACAGTGCTTATGAAAAAAATGGGATTGCCTATGTGAAACAACATTTTGAAGAATTGAGTGCTGATTTTTCCATGATGGAGCCTAAGGATATGTTGTTAAATAATATTGGGTATAATCTTTTGTTTTCTGGAGAGACAAATAAAGCCATTGATATGTTTAAATTAAACACAGAGCTGTTCCCAAATATTGGTAATTGTTGGGATAGTTATGGTGAAGCTTTGTTGAAGAAAGGAGATAAAAAAGCAGCTTTAGCTGCTTATAAAAAAGCCCTCTCAATTAATCCAAATATTCCTTCGGCACAGGAAGCTGTTAAAAAATTAGAACAGTAATGGGAAAATTGAAAATCCTCATATTATTTTTTGTAATGACTTCATGTCTTTCGCAAGAAAATAAGATCATATTGAATATTGATAAAGATATCTTATCCGATAAGGTGGACACTTATATACAAAAATATGAGAGTCTTGATATTTTCTCTGGAGCGATAGTAATTGCACAAAATGGTGAACCTTTGTACTCCAAAGCCTTTGGATTGGCCAATCGAGATAGGAATCAACCCAACACACTTCAAACCAAATACCTCATTGGAAGCATGAACAAGGATTTCACGAGAGTGATTGTCCTACAATTAATAGCTGAAGATAAATTAAAGTGGGGTGATAAAATGGTTACGTACCTATCGGATTTCAACCAACAAGGGGCGTCTGAAATAACAGTTAGAGAGTTGGCAGACCATACTTCAGGATTTGGAGATTATGAAAGTTGGGATTATGTAGAATTGCCTTATCCAAAAAAGAATATGGAAACTATTTTGGAAATCGCTAAAAATCAAGAATTATTGTTTCAACCAGGGACAGCCAGTGAATACTCCAATGTTGGTTATGTACTTCTTGGTGCAATTATTGAAAAAATCACGGGTAACAGTTATATTCAAAATGTAAGAGAGCGAATTGTTGAGCCGTTGGGAATGAAGAATACTTATCTTAATGACATCCTCAACAAGCCAGATCGAACCATTGGTTATATGAAAACAATCAATGGCATTGAAGATACAGAAATCGTATTGGCTGAACCTAGGCCCGATGGTGGTTTCTGGTGTACCCCATCAGACCTCTTGCTCTTCTACCAAAACTTATTTTATGGTAATAAACTTATTCCTGAAAATATTAGAACTACAGATAGTTATTTTAAGAGGTTAATACCTTCATTTGATAAGGCCAATTCTATAGAATATCTAGCTGGAGGCACTAATGGGCA
>JAGQYU010000344.1 GCA_020435885.1 Flavobacteriaceae bacterium | reverse complement strand
AATAAATTATATATAAAAAAAAAAAATAAAGTAATCATTTTTTTTTTTTTTTTTATTCAAAATTTCCTTATGCGTGCAAATATTATTTTGTTTAGATATTAAAAGGTGTAACAATTTACTTTCTCTAACTGTTAATCTGATTATTTTCTCTTTATAAATTAATTGTAATTGATCTTTTTTGAAAAGATAATTATTACCTATACTAAATTCATTTTTATCGTTTTTTGACGAAGTTTTTTTATTTGATAAAGTTCTTAAAAGTGTATTGATTCTGACAACTAGTTCTTCTTCGTCGATAGGTTTTTTTAGATAATCAATGGCCCCAATTGCAAAACCTTTTAAAACATCAACTTTTAATGAACGTGCTGTTAAAAATATAAAAGGCACTTCTGAAAAATGCTGCTTTATTTTTTGGGCAAGAGTAAAACCATCAATTTTAGGCATCATCACATCCAAAATAATTAAATCAAAATGATGTTTGCTAATTGTATCTAAAACTAAAGTTCCGTCTTTTTGCCAAACAATGTCAAAATCTTTCATCTTAAGATATTCAGTAAGTAAATATCCTAATGATTCATCATCTTCAATTAACAATATTTTGCTATTATTTTCCATTTGTATTCAAAGGTAAAGTTATGATAAATTCTGATCCTTTGCCCAATGTGCTGTTTACAATTATTTTTCCTTTATGAAGTTTAATAATCCTTTTTATATAGTTTAAACCCAAACCATATCCTTTAACATTATGTATATCTCCAGATGATACTCTAAAAAATTTATCAAATATTCTTTTTTTGTCATTTTCTGATATACCAATTCCATTATCACTAACTTTTATTATTAACTGAGTATTGTTTTTATGTGCAGTGAATGTTACTTTAGGATGATTGGTAGAATATTTTTTAGCATTTTCTAAAAGATTGTTAATGGCATTTTCTAGATGGGTCGGCTCACAATTTAGAATGTAGGTATCGTCTTCAATTTCTTTAGTAAAATCAATATTTTCGATAATAGCAAGTTGCTCAAAATCATCTACTAATTTTGTTAAATTCGGTTTAAAATCAATTATTGTTTTTTTAATTAGACCTTTTTTATCTTCAAGACGAGCAAGCTCTAATACTTTGTCAATTTGATTTTTAAGTTTGTCAACTTGGGTTCTAATGATGTTAATTAAATCTTTTTGGTGATTATCAGATATTTTATTCTGTAAGATTTTTGTAGCCACTCCTATAGAAAAAACAGGTGTTTTGAGTTCATGAGTAAGGTTATTTATAAACTCATTGGTTGTAAGGATAATATTTCTTTGCCAATAAAAAGATTTAAGCATCCAAAAAATGATAAATAATATGATTGATAAAAAGATGAGACTTGGTATGGTTAGCCCGTTCAATTGTGACAAAAAATAATTGTGGATATTTTTAAATTGGAGTTCAAGGATTAATCTTTTTTTGACTAATGAGGGTAAATATCCGTCTAAAACTATAGGATATTTTAATAGATTATCATCTGTAGCATATAATTTTGGTGATTTCAAATAATCAGTAGAATCTCTTGAATACAGTGTATATGAAAAATCAGATTTAATACCTTGTTGAAGCAATTTATCTTTTAAAAAGTCATTCATATAATAACGTGAAGCATCTTGAACGCTATCTATACTGAGTTTAAAATAGGTGCTATCTTTAGTGATGGCTTTTCCAACTAAGAAAGTTAATTGATTAGGATCTTGTAAATCTTGTTTAACATTATTTATTACTAGCCCCATTTTTTGATTGAATTGAACTTTAGCTAAATTCAAACCAATTTTTAAATATTGGTATTGAATAAATGCTAATCCAGCAATAGATAAAAAAAAAATTAGTATA
>JAGQYU010000343.1:1801-2636 GCA_020435885.1 Flavobacteriaceae bacterium | reverse complement strand
TATAAAAATTGCTCCTAAAATAAAAGATGATAAAGTTGTAAAAGCCAAAAAATTCAAAAGAAAACTTTCTAAAGATTATGCCTTTATTTTTAAAGATACTAAAGAGTCTGAAGAGTTTTACAGTTTTATTAATACTAAGTATGATCTTGATAATGAGAGTGTAAATGCTAATGTCCCCTTTATTTTAGATAAAAAACTGTACTTTTTTTCATTTAATGAAATTGAAAAGGAAACAAAAACATTGAATTTTTTACCTTTTTTGATAGACGCAGCACTACAAAATAATGACATGGAACCTATGCTTGAGGATACGTACACAAGCCGTTTTGGGCATTGGTATATTGTTATGCAGGTTTATGATGTTGACAATAATGATTGCCTAAACCCCAACTATCCGCAAAGGAAACAAGTGATTGAATATTTACGAAATATGCGAAAAGAGTACTTTGCAACTGTTAATTACAATGAGGCCAGATTAAAAGATATAGAGTAAAAAAATATGAGCTTACATAAGTGGCTTTTTGCCCACAAAACGTATAACGGAAGCTTTCCCTTTATGGAACAGACCTTCGCTTAGTTCAATTTCTTGTTGTTGTAATTCAAAAACTTCAAAATCAGGGAAATTATTATTGAAATCATCAATGGAGAAAAGCATATTTATATTTTTTGGACCACCTGCCAAAGGATTTGCTTCGCTGTATTTTAATTGTTCTTTGCTGAAAGCTTCAGCAATGATGTAACCTCCGGGTTTTAAATAGTTAGCAAGCTTTTTATAGTAAATATTATTAAGCTCTGGAGGAAAATGAGCGAATATCAATACTATCAGATCGAAAGA
>JAGQYU010000343.1:0-1561 GCA_020435885.1 Flavobacteriaceae bacterium | reverse complement strand
ATTCGGTTCTTTGCCATAGGCATAATCTGCATCACTATATCGTTCATCCCAAAATGATTTCATTTTATATCTTTTTTCCGTTTATGTACACACTATCTATCAAATTGCTACCAAAAGCATAGGGAAGAAATCCGTATGACGGGATTTCTTTAGTTATTATAAAATTAGCTTTTTTACCTTTGGTAATACTCCCATGTGAATCTGAAAGTCCCATCGCATAAGCACCGTTTATAGTTGCCGCATTAATAGCCTCTTCGGGAGTCATTTTCATTTTAATACAAGCTGTGCTTACTACAAAATTCATATTACCGCTTGGGGTTGACCCAGGGTTATAATCTGTTGCCAGAGCAAGGGGTAATCCTGCTTCTATCATTTTTCTGGCCGGTGCATATGGAATACTTAAAAAATAAGAGCAGGAGGGTAGAGCTACCGGCATTGTATTAGTATTTTTTAAGCTATTGATATCATCATCATCCATCACTTCTAAATGGTCTACTGAAAGAGCCTTATACTTAACACCTGCCTGCACTCCGCCAATTATTGAAAATTGATTAACGTGTATTTTTGGCGTAAGTCCAAATTTTTTGCCTGCTTCTAAGATACGTTCGGTTTGCTGTACAGAAAAGTATCCTTTTTCGCAAAAAACATCAATATATTCTGCAAGGTTTCCTTTTGCAATTTTAGGAAGCATTTTATTGATAATAAGATCGATATACGCATCTTTATCTTGCTTATACTCTGCTGGGAAGGCATGGGCACCTAAAAAGGTGGCTTTGATAGAAATTGTGTAATTTTCTTTTAATTTTTGAATAATACGTAGCATTTTTAGCTCAGCTTCAACGGTTAACCCGTATCCGGATTTTATTTCTACGGCTCCAGTTCCTAGTTGCATAATTTCTTCCAGTCTTTTGGAAGATTGTTCGTATAATTCTTCCTCAGAAGTTTGTTGTAGTTTTTTGGCAGAATTTAAAATACCGCCACCTTTTGCAGCAATTTCTTCATACGTTAGTCCATTTATTCTGTCTACAAATTCACCTTCTCTGTTACCAGCATACACAATATGTGTGTGGCTGTCACACCAGGTAGGTAATATCATTTTTCCGCTAAGGTCTATGGTTGTATCTGCGGTTATTTTTCCGAGATCATCCATACTTCCAAAATCGATAATTGTATCATTTTCAATAAGTAAAAAGGCATTTTTTATGGTAGGCAATATTTTCATTTCCTTGCCGGAAACCTTTGTAACGGAAATATCCCGTATTTGTATCAATTCTTTAATATTAAGAAAAAGAGTGCGCATCTATCTAAAAAATTTAATGTAAAGATAAGCTAATTGCGCCTAACTAATTTATTAGAGAATGGACTTGTTAAATACGACTTTGTAGTTTCCTTAAAATAAAATACTTACTAGCTACGTTATGAAAAAAAAGCCATAACATGAAAAACCAATTTGAAGAGGAAAGAGAAAGTTCTCGTCTAAGCAAAAAGAAAAAGAAGCACTTTTCGCCTTATAGAAAAGATAAGTATTCTATAAACAAGTTGAATGGTTATGATAATTATT
>JAGQYU010000342.1 GCA_020435885.1 Flavobacteriaceae bacterium | reverse complement strand
AGCATAAATTCGAAATTAGAAATGACAACTTTTTTGTAAGAGCTTATATGACAGATGAAGATGCCGGAGATTCTTATGATATGCGATTTGCAGGAATCAATTTGAATAAACAAACGGCCTCACAATGGTTTGGAACCTATGCAGGGGCTTACGCTCAAGGAGCTGGACAAATACTTGCTGGTGGTGGCACACCTGCTCATGTTGAAGCTGCGTCACCACAATTACATGCTGCTGCTAGACAATATGCTGATGCTAATGTTACGTTGCAACCCGGTACTCCGGCATTTGAACAAGCATTTAATGCAGTAATTTCAAACCCTGATTTGGCAACTGGAGCTAAATTCCAAGACAAAACTAAATTGTACCATGTGGATGCTAACTATAATTTCAGAGAATTGATTGATTTTGCTGAAATTCAATTAGGAGGATCATACAGATTATATTCTTTAAATTCAAGTGGAACCATATTTACTGATTATGATGGAGCAATTGATTATGATGAGTATGGAGCATACATGCAACTTCAAAAGAAATTGGTTGATGATAGATTGAAGCTTACAGGTTCTATCCGTTATGACAAAGCTCAAAATTTTGATGGTTTCTACTCTCCAAGAGTATCCGTTTCTTACTCTTTAGGAAAAGGAAAAACGCGTAATTTAAGAGCTTCTTTTCAAACAGGATTTAGAAACCCAACTACACAAGATCAATACATTGGTTTAGATGCGGGGCAGGCAATCTTAGTGGGTTCTGCACCTGATAACTTAGACAGATACACATCTAAGCCTTTAGATAATAGTTCAACAGCACAAATGTTAGGTTTCCCAAGCTCAGTTCAATTAAGCGGAAGAGTTGCTTATGAAAATGCTTTCACATTAAGATCTTTACTAGCATTTGCTGAAAGTGCAGCGGGTGGATCACCTAACCCTGCATTGCTTGAAGTAGCAAGTTTCCCTTATGTAAAACCTGAAAGAGTTACAGCATACGAAGTTGGTTATAGAGCCGGTTTTGGTAGATTTATGATCGATGCAAGTGCTTATTATAATAAATATGAAGACTTTATCGGTAATAAGACAGTTGTTTCACCACATTATGGCAATGTTAATTTCTCTGATATTCATCCTATTGTTCAGCAACCAAATGCATTAATTGCAATTGGAAATGGTGATTATCAACCTTTCCAAGTCTATACTAATTCAGAGGCTGATGTTTCTTCTTATGGAGGTACTATAGGTGTATCTGGTAAAATATTTCATAATTTTGATTTTGGTGTAAATTATACATACGCTAAATTTGATTTTGATCAATCTACTGATCCTGATTATGAAGCAGGATTCAATACACCGGAACATAAGATCAAAGCGTCTTTTGGAAATACTGAATTGTTCAAAAACTTTGGATTCAATGTGAATTACAGATGGAGTGACGAATTCTTGTGGGAATCTTCATTTGCTGATGCAATGGTAGCCTCAAGATCTGTTGTTGATGCTCAGATAAACTATACCGTTCCAAGTATAAAGTCTATTTTCAAATTAGGTGGAACAAACATTGGTGGAAAAGAATACATGGATGCTCCTGGTGTTGGTGCCATAGGATCAATGTATTACATTTCTTGGATAGTGAATTTATAATCCCTTTAATTAATAAATAAGTAAAAAGCTCTGCCTAGGCAGAGCTTTTTTATTTAGTGCAAATGAAGAAGTCTTAAAAACAATAAAATATTGCAAAAACTTTTTTAGTATTCATATAAAAAAATTACCTTTGCGCCTTGAAAAACCTAAGGTATCTTTTTTTCTAAAAACTAGGTTTTTATCAGTAAAATAATTAATAAATAACATACATAATATAATGGCTAAAGTTACAGGTAAAATTGCTCAAATTATTGGACCGGTTATAGACGTTGAATTTTCATCAGAGGCTGATCTTCCAAAGATCTATGATTCGTTAGAAATTAATAGAGAAGATGGTTCTGTATTGGTATTAGAAGTTGAACAACATGTTGGAGAAGATACTGTACGTTGTATAGCAATGGATTCAACTGATGGGTTGAGCAGAGGTTACGAAGTTATTTCTACCGGTAACCCTATTCAAATGCCTGTTGGCGAAGATATTTATGGCCGTTTATTTAATGTAACCGGAGATGCAATTGATGGTTTAGGTAATTTGCCTAAAGGAGGTGAGAATGGTCTTCCTATTCACCGTCAATCTCCAAAATTTGAAGATTTATCAACTTCTACTGAAGTACTTTTTACAGGTATCAAAGTAATCGATTTGATTGAGCCTTATGCTAAAGGAGGAAAAATTGGTTTATTTGGTGGTGCCGGTGTTGGTAAAACAGTATTGATTCAGGAGTTGATCAATAATATTGCTAAAGGCCACGGTGGTTTATCAGTGTTTGCCGGAGTAGGTGAAAGAACCCGTGAAGGAAATGACTTATTGAGAGAGATGCTAGAATCTGGTATTATTAAATACGGAAAAGACTTTATGCACTCTATGGAAGAAGGAGGATGGGATTTAACAAAAGTAGATAAGCCTGGTATGAAAGAGTCTAAAGCTACTTTCGTATTTGGCCAGATGAACGAGCCTCCTGGAGCACGTGCACGTGTTGCGTTATCGGGATTAACTATCGCTGAGTATTTCCGTGATGGAGCTGGTGATGGACAAGGAAAAGACGTACTTTTCTTCGTTGATAACATCTTCCGTTTTACACAAGCTGGTTCTGAGGTATCTGCTTTGTTAGGACGTATGCCTTCTGCGGTAGGTTATCAACCAACGTTGGCAACTGAGATGGGTGCTATGCAAGAGCGTATTACATCAACAAAAACAGGTTCTATCACATCCGTACAAGCAGTTTATGTGCCTGCGGATGACTTAACTGACCCTGCGCCTGCAACAACATTTGCTCACTTAGATGCAACAACTGTATTATCTCGTAAGATTGCTGAATTAGGTATTTATCCGGCTGTAGATCCGCTAGATTCTACTTCACGTATCTTAACTCCTGATATTTTGGGAGATGATCATTACAGATGTGCTCAAAAAGTAAAAGAGTTACTACAACGTTACAAAGAGCTACAAGATATCATTGCTATTTTAGGTATGGAAGAGTTAAGTGAGGAAGATAAATTGGTTGTACACAGAGCTCGTAGAGCACAACGTTTCTTATCACAACCTTTCCACGTGGCAGAGCAGTTTACAGGTATCCCAGGAGTATTGGTAGATATTAAAGACACTATCAAAGGCTTTAATATGATTATGGATGGTGAGTTAGATCATCTTCCTGAGGCAGCCTTTAACTTAAAAGGTTCTATCCAAGATGCTATTGAGGCTGGAGAAAAAATGTTGGCTGAGGCTAAATAATAATATCAAAAAGCAGAATAAGCATGTTTTTAGAAATTGTAACACCAGAAGCTGTATTATTTAAAGGAGAGGTTGATTCGGTAGCTGTACCGGGAGTTAATGGAGAATTCCAAATGCTTAATAACCACGCTCCTATAGTTTCTCTATTGCAGGAAGGAACAGTTAAGATTCATGGTGATATAAAAATAAATGAGGCTTATAAAAGCAAATTCAAAACAGGTGATAAAGGAGTAACATTATTACCTATTACCAGTGGTACAATTGAGTTGAAAGATAACAAAGTAATTGTACTGGCTGACTAAAGGTTTAAAAAGTTATATAAAAAAAGCCCCAAATTTATTTGGGGCTTTTTTTTTTATAGTTAAGTTCTCTATTTGAATAATCTATAAATGTCGTTGCCGTTTGCAAATAGTAGTAGGGAGATTAGAACAATAAACCCTACTATTTGAGCATATTCTAAAAATTTATCACTAGGCTTTTTGCCGCTTATCATTTCAAATAATGTGAATACTACATGCCCACCATCTAATGCAGGAATAGGAAGCAAGTTCATAAACCCTAACATGATTGACAAAAAGGCTGTAATGCTTAGAAATGCTTGCCAATCCCATTCGGCTGGGAAAATACTACCTATTGTAATAAACCCTCCTAGTCCTTTGTAGGCACCGGTATTTGGATTTAATATTTTCTTGAATTGTTTAATGTAGTTTGCTAATGTTTGATAGGCTTTATTAAAACCAGCAGGTATTGCCTCGCTAAAACTATATTTAATCGTATTAAGTTGATAATAACCTAATTTTTCCAAGTCTTCAATGTCAAGTCCACCTGAAACAACACCTATTTTCCCCTCTTCATTTACATTTAAATTAACATCCTTAGTTTCATTAGTTCGTTTAACTGTAAAAGTAACTGTGCTATTTTTATTAGTATCTAAAATTTCTGTAACCTCATCATAATACTTTACAGACTTACCATTTACGGCGGTAATCATATCTTTAGGTTGAAGGCCACTATTTACATTCCATGAAGTATCAGGTATTTTAGCAATAACAAAAGGTTGCCTTATTAAAAGAAAATTTCTATCATCTTTATCTCTGTCAATCAGTTTAGATATAAAATCTACTGGAATTTCTTTTTCAAGAATTTCACCATTTCGTTGAACAGTAAAATGGTTTCCATTAATGAATTCCATCGGTAGGCTATTAAATCGTTCAATTTTCTCTCCATCAACAGTTAGAATTTTGTCTCCGGTTTGCAAGCCTAGCTCTTTTCCTAAATCATCGGTTACCCAAATACCATCTGCCAAACTATCATTTGGGATATATTTTTCTCCCCAAACGGCTAACATCAAAATGTAAATAAAGATACCCAACAGAAAATTAACTGTTACACCACCCAACATTATGATAAGTCGTTGCCATGCTGGTTTAGATCTAAATTCCCACGGTTTAGGTTCCTCTTTCATCTGCTCAGTGTCCATACTTTCATCGATCATTCCTGAGATTTTCACATAACCACCTAGCGGTATCCATCCAATTCCGTAAACGGTTTCACCTATCTTTTTCTTGAAAAGCGAAAATTTATAGTCAAAGAACAAATAGAATTTTTCTACTTTGGTTTTAAATAGTTTTGCAGGGATAAAATGTCCTAACTCATGCAAAACAATTAATATTGATAAGCTTAAGATAAATTGCGCAATCTTAATAAATATTTCCATTCTTAAATTATCCTCTTATTTTTTTGAAGCACAAATGTAAGATTTTAAAACTAATACGGCGGTACTGGTGTTTATAAAATCTTTGTTAAAGTTAGTAGTTTATTGCTCTTTTAAGATGGTCTTATGCAAAGTGCCTTGCGAAGTTTCTATCTTTACCAAATGCAATCCAAAGTTTAATGGTTTAAGATCGATAGGCCTTGTAGGATTGTCAGCAACTAAAACCAGTTTGCCCAACATATTGAAAACAGAAACTTTTTCAACCACTGCTTCACTACTATTTTGAATATTTATGAAGCCTTTTGCAGGATTAGGATACAAGGCGATATTGGCATTTAGAATTTCTTGATCTACTCCAGATTTAACTATGTTGTTTTTCGTAATAAGTTGATGCTCAGGATCAATACTGACGGAGATGATCTTAAAAGGAATATATCCGTTAAAACCTTGATTGTTTTCAGATATCTCTAAACGTATGATCTGCGACTCGCCACCTTCTCCAATAACTTCAATAGGTAAAGGCATTTCAAAGAAATCAACCGAAACATCAGATTGTGTTTGCTTTATATTAATACTAATTCTTTTATCTTCGTTTTGGAACCAGCTGACTTCATAACTTGGATATCCTTTCCCTATAAACCAATCATTATAAAAATCAGACAGGTCAACTTGAGAAGAGTTTTCTATTGATTTGATAAAGTCCAATGCGGTGACATCTAACTCATCATGGTTTACTTTTATTAAATATTCATTATAAGCAGCATTGTAAACATCATCTCCAAGCTTATATTTTAACATATTCAACAACATGGTAGTTTTTAAAAAACTTGGGTCTATGTATGAAAAGGAAGTTATTTTGTCTATAACTTTTTTTCTACTTTCAATATCATCAATACTGTAAGTTGAAATTGAATTTATATCAGAAGAAACAAGCAACTCACTCAAGTATGAATCATGGATATTGATCTCATCTTGAGCATAAGAAAAAGCTGAAAAAAATAGCAATAATAACAGTAATATTCTTTTCATAAACAATTAACTTTGTTTAAGTTTTCATAGCAAAAGGCAAATATATAAAATAAAATGGATTTATCTTTCTTTAAAAAATCAGTACCAACATTAGTAAGAGTAGGTTTGTTGTTTATTGTAATGGTTTTGATAGGTTATTTTTTGTTATCACCTTCAAAAAAATTGCCCGTTTACAATCCTGCTGACGTAAACCCAAAGCTAGTTGATCCAACAGTTAAGCATGTGCGTACGAATCATAAAATAGCAGATTTTAGTTTGATAAATCAGAATGGAGATACGGTTACTCAAGAAGATTATGCACATAAAATTTATGTAGCAGATTTCTTTTTTACCAGATGCCAAACCATTTGCCCTATAATGACTACAAA
Source organism: Flavobacteriaceae bacterium (assembly GCA_020435885.1). Classification (GTDB taxonomy): domain Bacteria; phylum Bacteroidota; class Bacteroidia; order Flavobacteriales; family Flavobacteriaceae; genus Aureibaculum. The sequence goes on along the minus strand of JAGQYU010000342.1, from coordinate 86 downwards.
CATGGCCGAACTTCAGGAAGTATTTAAAAATGATACTTTTGTTATGTTTCTTTCTCATTCAGTAACTCCTGATATTGACAGTGTTT
>JAGQYU010000341.1:1234-2234 GCA_020435885.1 Flavobacteriaceae bacterium | reverse complement strand
AGTATCTTTTTAAAATCCTTCAAATCAAGGAGTGGCAATTTTTTATCATCACAATACTTGAATAAAATAGCCACAATACCACTCTGGGCTTCAGATAAATCTAAAATTCTTGATAGCAATACAGGCCCAAATTCCGAAACAGTAGCACGCAAACGTGTTCCATTTTGTTCAGATATCGTTAGTATTTCTATGGGAAACCCTTTCGCTTCAAATGATAAACCAATTTTTGCATGGCGCTCATCAATTTTTGCATGCCCCGGACTTGGTTTTGCTATACCACTTAAATCACCTTTTACATCCATCAACAATACCGGAATTCCTTTTTCGGACAAGTTTTCAGCCAACACCTGCAATGTTTTGGTCTTCCCTGTACCCGTAGCTCCGGCAATCAAACCATGTCTATTCAACGTTTTTAGAGGTATATTTACAAAAGCATTGGTAACGGTTTCCTCGCCATACATACCCGCACCTAGAGTTATAAACTCACCTTTAGCCTTATAGCCTTCCGTAATATCATTAAAAAAAGTCTCTTTGTTGCTCATCTAAAACGCAGTATTGATTTTGTGAGTAAAAATAAGATTAATTATAGCAATTCAAAAACGGAAACAAATATAAATCTAAATATTTGTTGTTTTAGTTTTTATCTTTGCCGAATGATTGACAACGCTACACAAACTTTAATTGATGAAGGCAAACTGTTGCCTTTAATGGAGGAGTTCTACACCATACAAGGCGAGGGTTTCCACACAGGTAAAGCTGCTTATTTTATACGGGTTGGCGGTTGTGATGTTGGCTGCCATTGGTGTGATGTGAAAGAAAGTTGGAATGCTGATCTGCATCCGCCAACCTTGGCAGATACTATTGTAAAAAATGCTAAAAAATATAGCAACACTGTAGTAATAACCGGCGGTGAACCGTTGATGTGGAATATGGAGTACCTTACCGGAAATTTACAACAACAGAAAATAAAAACACATATTGAAACCTCCGGAGCCTACCC
>JAGQYU010000341.1:0-1190 GCA_020435885.1 Flavobacteriaceae bacterium | reverse complement strand
CCAAAAAAGACAAAACTTCCGTTGGAAGATATTTACAACAAAGCCAACGAACTAAAAATAATTGTGTACAACAAGAACGATTTTAAGTTTGCTGAAGAACAAGCTGAAAAAGTGAATAAAAAATGTGAACTCTTTCTGCAACCTGAATGGAGTAACCGAGAAAAAATGACCTCACTTATTGTGGATTATGTTATGGCTAACCCCAAATGGAAAATATCATTACAAACACATAAGTATTTGAATATACCTTAATTAATGTTGATTTTGTTTTTATAAATAACTAACTTCGTTTATTCGGTGAATAAAAACACATTTAATATCCCTAACGTCCGTATACATTAAAAACTGAATTTAATATGAAGATTATTATTTGGACAGTTGTTCTTCTCTTCTCTATCAGTATGTGCTTTTCACAAAACTACATTTATAAAGGAGATGATAAATTTGAGTCAACAAATACTTGGGAATTTGAAATGAAGACAAGGTATTGGTCTGGAAATCCTGAACTGACAGTTGGAAAAAAGGAAGATGGTTCAGGTTATTTATTGATTTCCATTGCTGTCCCCTTCAAATCTACTTATATTGGAGAAACTTTATTAGTTTTTTTGGAAGATGGAACCGTAATTAAATGCATTGATAAAGGAATTCGTGATCATGTGGATGATCAGAGCATGGTCATTTACAATTTTACTAAAGATGAAATTAACTCTTTGAAATTGAAAAAAATTGCAAAAATCAGGTTTTCAATTTTAGGTGGATACCAGGGAAAAGAAACATTTACTGCCGATAATAAAAAACCATTTTTTATGAGTTTGAATAAAGAAGAGAAAAGCTTTTATGAAACAAATACCGAAATTGTGGAATTATTTAAAAAATAACGTATACCAACACTGCTCTACAAATCATATGAGCCAAACTGATAAGTGCAACTTTTTAAGCATTCTTTTCTATCCGCATCAAAGCCATATGGTAAATACGTTCAAATTGTTCTTTTAGCCCCATATTACTGTTGTCAAACTCAATAGCATCCGGTGCTTTTTTTAAAGGTGAGTCTTTACGGGTAGAATCTAAATGATCTCGTTGCTCTACGTTGTGTAATATTTCTTCAAAAGTTACCTCATGGCCTCTGTCAAGCAATTCTTTATAACGTCTGTAGGCTCTTTTTTCCGGTGAAGCTGTCATAAACAGTT
>JAGQYU010000340.1 GCA_020435885.1 Flavobacteriaceae bacterium | reverse complement strand
TGAAAACAGATCTATTGGATGGGATATAGCCATTACAAATAAAGGACCTGACTTGATAGAAGCTAATCACGATTGGTGTAAGTTGCTATGGCAGCTACCGGTCAAAAAAGGATTAAAACCTATGTTAGAAATATATAAACAAGAATTGTTAACTCCATGAAAATATTAATAACCGGAGTGGGTGGCCCTACTCCTAGAAGCTTTGCTAATGCATTGAAAAGCTTTAGTAGTTATGCAAATTATGAATTTATAGCTACAGATATTAATCCTTTGGCCATTGGTTTATATCAAAAAGACCTTTTCTCAAAAGTATATGTCGTACCACCAGCCTCAAATAAAAATTACTGGGAAGTGATTGAAAACATTATCAAAGGAAATAATATTGAATATGCTGTTATTTTGCCTGAATTGGAAATATTGGAATGGAGTAAAAAGCAGCAAGTAGATACTTTACCCTGTAAGACTTTATTACCGGATTATCAATTAGCACAGCTTTTAGTGGATAAGGCTAAAATGACTGAGGTACTAAAGAATATGGATGTAGTACCACGTTCTGTTGAATTTGCAAGAGATAAAAAAGATTTGACTACAATAGGTACTGCATTAGGTTACCCTTATTGGGTACGTAGCACTAGTGGTTCAAGTGGCTTAGGTTCTTTAAAGATCGAAAATATTGAATCGCTAGAAAACTGGATTGATATCAACCCCAAAGTAACTCACTTTTTGGCCAGTTCATTCTTGCCTGGCAGAAACTTGGCATGTAAATTATTGTATTATGAAGGGCGATTGGTACGAGCTGCAGTAGGAGAGCGTGTAAACTATATAATGGCAAAAGTAGCTCCTTCCGGCATAACTGGAAACACCTCTTTCGGAAGATTACTCAATGAACCGGGAATAGTTACTATTGGTCAAAAGGCGATGGAACGAATGTTTACTTATACCAATACGAAGCCTCACGGGTTTTTTACTGTCGATTTGAAAGAGGATACACACGGGAATCCATATATAACAGAGATCAATGTGCGTCATGTGGCTTTTACCCAATGCTTTGCCGCAGGGGGTGCTAATTTTGCTGAAGATACCATGCGGCTGTTGGATGAGGATCCTGATTTTGATAAGGAATTCAGTATCTATGAGTTTGAAAATGATTTGATTTTTTTACGGGATGTGGATGAAAGACCTATTTTAATGAAAGAACATAAGTTATTAAAAAGATTATGATGAAAATAGATATCATTGCCGGGGCCCGGCCTAATTTTATGAAAATAGCTCCTATTATTAAGGAGTTAAAAAAAGTTGCCGATAAGATACAATATAGGTTGATACATACAGGGCAACACTACGATAAAAAAATGTCAGGCAGTTTTTTTGAAGAATTACACATTCCTTTACCGGATGTAAACCTGCAAGTGGGTTCCGGAACACAGGCAGAGCAAACCGCCCGTATCATGGAACGCTATGAAGCATTAATGATGAAAGAACCTACTGATTATTGTTTAGTTGTGGGTGATGTAACTTCTACCATGGCATGTAGCATAGCTGCTAAGAAATTACAAATTAAAGTAATACATGTAGAAGGGGGTATACGTTCTAATGATCTAAGTATGCCGGAAGAGATCAATCGTATGGT
>JAGQYU010000008.1:1575-20691 GCA_020435885.1 Flavobacteriaceae bacterium | reverse complement strand
ATGCAGATTTTCTGGCCTTGCAAAGAGAGAAAATAAATAGCTTTAAACAAATTCGAAGAAATTATTTCAATAATTTTAGTTCTATGATAAGGTCATACGATCCTCATCTGGCTAATAATTTTGATCAAGAAATAAATGAATTGGATGACATCTATACTGAAGTTTTAGACAAACCAAAAGAATATATTGAATTTGGAGATGTTACTGCCAGAATTTATGCTAATAAAAGCAAAATTATATCTTTATTATTTAATGTGATAAGAAGAAAAAGTTGGTTTATTAACCTATTCAGTTATAGGTAAATATTATTAAATATTTTTCTATTATTTATGTCCTCTTTATTGCAGAGTAATAATCTAAAGGGGTTAAGAATCTCTTCAAATAAGATTTAATAAATAATACAAAAGATAAGGAAATTGAAAAACAAAATCAATCAAAGAAAGCTAAATTTATACTGATTTTCTGCTCTTAGGAGGAAGGATTAACCCTCCCCAACCATCAGGAATAATCCCATTATCTTTCATCCATTTTATGCCTGGAGTTATCTGGTCTTTAGGGTACCAGTACCTCAATTTTTCTTTACTCCATTTCAAAAAATCATGTATGAGAAATTCATTAGTAATTTCTTGCTTGTTAATTAATCTGTTGTTCCAAACAGCATATAAGGTTGAGATTATTTCGGCTGCCCTGTAGTCAAAGGAGCTGAATTTTTGAATCAAACTATCAATTCGTTGCAACTCTTGTTCTGAAAAAAAGCCATAAGTACTTTGAGACTTGCTGTTTTGCGGACCGGGTAAAATTCGGTTGAGATCACCGTATTTTCTTTTATAAAACCAACCGTCTCTAATTGATTGCTGAAAGAATGTAAAAGTGAATTTATTATCGTAAGGGCCGGCGGCCTTCTGCCTGTATTCCTGGCCAAGATTTCTTTTTAGCACATGATAATCTGCAAGGTGTAATAGTTTTTCAAATTTTGTATCGCCAAAACGTACATCATTAACCGACTCATTAATGATATAAGAAGCTAACATTTTACGCTTTATAAAATATTGTTGTTCTTTAGGTTGTAATTGTGGTAATGAAATAACTTTAGTTTCTTTAACTTCTTTTTTCTTATTTTCAAATGCTTCTTTTAAAATGGCTTGCATTAGCATATTGGCGTGTTCTTCACTTTGAGTTATTTGATGCTCCAACGCATTACATTTTTGTAGTAAGGTTTTTACTTTTTCTACAATGGTTTTTTGTTCTTCTTTGGGTGGAAATGGAATTAATATTTCATCCATTTTATTTTTAGGTAACCCCTCTCTTCCAGCACCAGTTTGAACATTAATAATTGTCTTTTGAAAATAGTTTGAACAAATGACGTTATGAAGGAAATAGCTAAAAGATTTGTCTATACATCTTATTATTGAAACGTGTTGATTAATATTTCCGGTATCAAATTTTGATGGAATAATACAACATCTACCAATTGAGCCACCAGTAATGTTAAGTAGTAAATCTCCTGCTTCCACTTTAGTTCCTTTCATTTTTTCATGTACTTCATCAGAAATAAAGGCAATATCATCAGTCCTCAAACCATCATCATAAACGTTTTGAGATCGTATAAACTTAACTCCAGAACTTAGATAAGCCGATTTACCACCTCTAGGTGTACTTCCGGAACCTGTTTTAGAACATAAATCTAATAGTCTACTCCAAGCCCATTCTTTCGGTATTTCAAAAGGAATTTCGTCTTCTGATATTGGTGGAAGTGGTTTTTCCTTTTTTATTATTTTGTCCTTAATCAGTTTTGTTTTTTCTACGTTTATGCGTTTTAGTAATTCACTTGCAGGCTCTATCTTTGAGTTTCTTTCTCGCCATTCTTGGGTTAGTTTTCCGTTTATGGCTTCTTGCAGAATAGCTTGTTTTAGTTGAGAAAGTGTACTTTTTTGAATACGAATTTCCTTCGATAAGTTATTGGATACTGTAGATTGCTCTTTATACCTTTCAACCATTTCAACTTGTTCTGCTATACTTGGTAAAACAATGTCGTGATTTAGGAAAACTTTTTCATCTAAATATTTTCTGTGTGTTGAACCTGTACTGGATTCAATACAAATTTGAATGAAATTGAAAGAGTGAGTAAAGTAAAAAAACCACTCAATATCGACCAATTGAGTATCGACTTTGTATGTCCAAAAATTTCCTGTGATTATAGCACCATCAAGCGATTTTGGAATTATCCCAAAAGCACCATTTCTTGCATCAATTTTAGAAAGTATAAAGTCGCCACCTGTAATTGTAAATTGTTTTTTAGTTCCAATTTTAGAGCCATCAACTTTGTCTCTTAATGATACACCTTTATGGTTTCCAGATACAGTAACACGTTTATATGAAACACCGTCTTTTATCTCGACTGTGTTTTTAATCCTTTTAAGAAAGTCCTTTATTTTAAAATCTTTAGCCATAAATTATTTTAGCATATTTTCTAATTGGCCAATATAATCTTGACTTTTTGTGATTGAATTAGTCAGTTTTTGTAAAGCTTCAGAAGTAGAAATCAATGTTGCTTCCTCATCTTGATTGGGGTTTTTAATATCTAAATCCCAATCTTTTAAATCTTTTACATTTACTTTCCAAGCCAACTCGTTTTCCTCTCGGTTATTCCACCAATCTATAATAGGTTGAAATTCATCAAACTGTATAGGTTTGGTTTTAGAATAGCTTTTCTGTCCTTCTGGCAACTTATGTTCGTAATACCAAATATCTTTTGTTTTGTTGCCCTTTTCGAAAAACAGTAAGTTAGTGCTAACTGTTGCAGGAAAAAACGTGCTTTGTGGTAAGCGAATTATTGTGTGTAAATTACAATCAGTCATTAATTTTTCTCTAATTCTTGCTTTTACACCATCACCAGTTATGGAGCCATCAGGTAAAACAATAGCTGCCCTACCTTTTGGTTTTAATAATTGTAGCATTAATATCACAAACAAATCCGCAGATTCCTTACACCTGTATGTTGCAGGAAAGTTAGTTTCTACACCATCAGCTATACTTGCACCAAATGGTGGATTCGCCAAAATAACATCTACTTGGTCTTTTCGACTAATACTGTTGTATTCTATTTTTAAGCTATCGATATAATGATAGTCTGGAATATCAATTTCGTGTAGAATTAAGTTTGTTAGTCCTAAAACAAAAGGAACAGGCTTAAACTCCCAACCTGTAATACTATTTTGCAAGATATGTTCGTCATCTACTGTTTTGACATAACTTTCTCTAACGTGGTCTATGGCTTCTGTTAAAAATCCTGCCGTACCAGATGCCGGGTCCAGCACTTTTTCTCCCAGTTTTGGATCAGTCATTTTCGTCATTAACTTAGTAACAGCCCTCGGGGTATAATACTCGCCTTTGTTTCCGGCATCTCTTAGCTCAACTAAAATACTTTCGTAAATATTACCAAAAACTTGTTTATCTTTTGAGCTATTAAAGTCAATTTTATTGAGCTCATTGATAACTTTACGCATTTCATAGCCTGATTTCATAAAGTTATTAGTACCATCAAAAATTTGCTGAACGATACTTGCTCTTTTAGGATTTTTGGGATTGGTTAGTGTGCTTAATGTTGCAAAAAGCCCTTTGTCATTATGAGTAGTTCGATCAATAAACTCTAACAATTCATCACCAGTAATTCCTTCAGGGTCGGCAGCCCAGTTTCGCCATTGGAATTTCTCTGGAATAACTGACTGGTAATCATCTTTTATAATTTCAAGCTCCTGGTCTTTATCATCCATTATTTTCAGGAAAAGCATCCAACCAAGCTGTTCTAAACGTTGTGCATCACCAGAAATACCCCTATCCTGACGCATTATATTTCTAATACTTGTAATTACAGCACCTATATTAGCCATTTAATTATCCTCGTTTTCAAATTCGTTTTCAAATTCAATATTTGCCTCAATTATTTCATCCTCTTGATTAATTTCATCAAGAGAAAAATCAGCAACCTTTACTTTTTTATGGATAACTTCCATAATTGCTTTACCCCTTTCTTCAATAAACCGGTTATAATTATTATTTAAAGCTGCCAGATAAGCCTCTTTATTGATAAAATGAGTTTCGAGATGTTCCAATAAATCACTATTTTGAACTAAATAAGATTCCAAATACTTATCTGGAAACTTATTAGATATTTCTTTATTCAAACTGGATGATATTAAGACGAAATTTAACAATGTATTTATCTCTCTAGAACTTACCCCAAAACTGTCTCGTAAAGAATAAGGGAAAAAATGGTGATTCTCTTTACCACTGGATTTTGAAACATTAGTTTTATCCAATACTACTAGTTGACCATTGTTAAAATCAACTGGATTTTTAAGTGCCATAAGACATAAAACTCCGTTTTTAACAACTGATTTATTTTGCATTCTTACCTTTATAAGTTCTTTCAACGTTAAGGTAACACCAAAAACATTTTCCAAAAGTTGTCCATCAACTAATTTTGTTATCCAATTAGCGTCTTCGGTCATTCTTGTAAGACTAGAACTTGAAAACCGTGCTGAAAACGTTGATGTCCAAAACCAATTTTCAATTATGGACTTATGCTCATTTCTTATACTCTTAAGTCCTGAACGGTAAAAATAATACTGAATGATAGGTAAAAATGAATTATATGGTAGAAAGGATACAAACCGGACTCCAAAGGATTTTACAAAGTCAATTGCCAATCGAATAGATTCAATAGTATTTTTCCAAGAAGCTGAACATATATCAGCAGTTAACTTTAGTTGATTTTTATTTGTACAATCACCTAAATTATTTAATGCTAAAGATTGGGTAAAAATCTCATTTTCTAAGCCCCCAAATATTTTCACATTATCCTCACTATTAAATAATTTTATTTTTTCTCTTAAATCAAATTCAGGTGCCCATGCACTGGCGTGTACCAAATCAAATAAAGATAATCTTTTGCCACCTTGATTAATCCTTTCGAAAATATCAACTACTTCTTCAAGATCCATCTTTAATGATTTAATTATGCTTATGGGATAATCACTGAATAGTTGTTGACATATACTCCAGTTCTCAGAAAAATTGGTATCATTATCAACATCGAATAAAGTATATTCTTTTAATACTTTACTGTATTCTTTTGTATCAAATAATTTCCAGGCTGGGATATTATGTTGTTCCGTTTTCAATCTTGGGATTTGAAAAGTTTTCTTTTCAACATTAAAACAAATAGTAGAGTAATCAGTACCGTTAAGCTCTTTTCCTTTTAAAGCCACATATAAAGATGTAATCCTTTGTTGGCCATCAAGTATAAAGCTGTAAAGGTTAGATTCTGGTTCTTTAGGTAAGTTAAGTTCTTCAATTTCACGACAAAAATTTTCATATTCTTTATTGGCCATCCATAGAAAAAAAGAACCTATAGGATATTGAGAATAAATACTGTTTAATAACTTTACAATTTTTGATCTCTCCCATACATATCCACGTTGAAATCGTGGAATTTTCATATTACCACTCTCCAATTCGTTGAATACTTTCTTCAGATTCCAGTTATTAATTATTTCAATGCGTTGCTCCATTTATGCAGTTGTATTATAGAGTTCTGATTCTAATTCCTTAAGCGCTAAAATATAGTTTGATTTTCCACCAAAAGCTTGTATTAATTCTATTGGCGTACCTAATTTATTTAACGGGTCAAGCTTTAAAACTTCAGTATTTTCAATTGTTAAAAGACCATCCTGAGCGTATTTATCTAAAAGACTATTTAAAACAGCCTGTGCCTTATCACCATATTTTGCGAAATAGTTTCGTTTCTTAACATTGTTTGCTCGCTCTTTACGAGTTAATGGTTTAGCTTCATAGACTATATGGCAAATCAAGTCGAAAGGATCAAAGTCTTTTCCAACTTCATCTTTAAGGGCATCGAAGAAAATACCTTGATCCTCAAGTTCTTTAATAATTACCTCTTTTTTTTCTGCTTCATTCCAATGAATCAAGAATTTTTCTAAGGTTTTGTATTGTTTAGTTACGTTGTTTCTAGTATAATCCTTTAGGTTTTCAGTAATTATTTTCCCATCTATTCCTAAATATTGAATTCGTTCATTAACTATTTTTACAGGAACGCCATTGATCCTAATTTTACCTTGAGGCTCCTCAAAAATATTTCCACCACCCTCAATTTCCGGGTAATCAGGTTCATCGGGAAACTCAATTTCTTCTCCATCTAAAATGTCGGTAATAATTTCGTCTATGGTTTCATCCTCTGCACCACTTAAATCATCATATTCATTTATTTGCTTAATCATTACCGGATCGCCATCAAAATCAGGATCGGCAAATAAATTAGTCACATTTCGGAAATCCATAATAGTAAAATAGGTTTTCCCATATTCTTCATTTATTCGAGTTCCTCGGCCAATGATTTGCTTAAATTCGGTCATTGAACCAATATTACTGTCTAAAACAATCAATTTACATGTTTGGGCATCCACACCGGTCGTCATTAATTTAGAAGTAGTAGCAATAACAGGATATGGTTCACCTGGATTTATAAAACTATCTAACTCTCGTTTTCCTTCTTCGTTATCTCCGGTAATTTGCATTACATACTTATTGTTTTGCAAGAACAAATCGGCATTTGAATTAGCCAATGCAGAGCGCATACCTTCTGCATGTTCTATATCAATACAAAAAACAATAGTTTTGGCAAATCTATCATAGCCTTTTAAGAATTCTGTAATTTTTTTTGCGACCAAACTTCTACGTTCATCAACTACAATATTTTTATCAAAGTCTGTTCTGTTATAAATTCTGTCCTCTACCAAATTTCCTTCTTTGTCTAAAAAACCTTGAGGGGGCCGCCACCCGTCCGCATCTATATCTAACGTTACTTTAATAACTTTATAAGGTGCAAGAAACCCGTCATCAATTCCTTGTTTTAGAGAATAGATATAAACAGGCTCTCCAAAATAGTCAATATTGGAAACCTCCGTTGTTTCTTTAGGTGTTGCCGTTAATCCTATATGGGTTGCTTTTTTAAAATATTCAAGTATTTCTCTCCATTTACTATCCTCTTTGGCACTTCCTCTATGGCACTCGTCAACAATAACCATATCAAAAAAATCGGGACTAAACTTTTTATACGCATCTTCGGTTTTACTATCAGATAACCCCTGATATAACGCCAGATATATATTGTAGGCCGTATCAATCTTTTTATGTTTTATTATAGTCATAGCATCTTTAAAATGCCTAAAATCGCCACGGGCAGTTTGATCAATAAGAGCAGTTCTATCCGCTAAAAAAAGAATTCTCTTTTTAGCACCACTTTTCCATAAACGATAAATAATTTGAAACGCAGTATACGTTTTACCCGTACCAGTTGCCATCACCAAGAGGATTCTATCTAATCCCTTCGCCACTTCTTCAATAGTCCTGTTTACAGCAATTTGTTGATAGTATCTTGGGGTACGACCAGAACTATCGATAAAATAATCTTGTTTAGCAATATTTTCAACTACTTCAGAGTGAATACCTCTATATTTCTTGTATTTTTCCCATAATAATTCTGGGCTTGGAAAACTGTCCAGGGAAAGTTCTTTTTCGATTATACCATCCGTTGCAGTTTTATCATGAAAGTAAAAACCATCACCATTACTGCTAAAAATGCATGGAACATCTAAAGTATTAGCATAATCGAGAGCTTGCTGTATTCCGCTTTTTATTGAATGGTTATTATCTTTGGCCTCAATTATGGCAATTGGAACATTGGGTTTGTAAAATAGGATGTAGTCTGCAAATTTTCTTTTTCCCCTGGCAGTAAGTTTTCCTTTAACATATATACGTCCATCAGTAAAATAAATTTCTCGACCTATTTGGGTAAACTCATCCCACCCTGATTTTAATATAGCAGGCGTTATATATTTTGCCTTTATATCAGATTCAGACAAGTCTTTTTTATTCATCACAAAATTTGCTTAGGTTGAATTTTGATAATAAAGTTCAGTAAACTGAAACTAAAAGATAAAGATATAATAATATCATAATATAACATTAAATCAAAATATTATTATGTTTTTACTGGAATCCTTTGTTTCCAAACTTGATAAAATAGATAAAAGAACAACAACTAAGAGGAGGAATAAAGTTCTGTCATTTTAAATATTAGTTTGCAAATGCGTATTTTTGTTTAAATCATTTACTGTTAACTAATGCCCGAAACCAACCGCATAGAATATAAAGCCCAATTAACCAAAGACCTCGATTTGGAGAAAGAAGTTGTGGCATTTTTAAACTATCATGAAGGTGGCTCGATATATATAGGCATTGACAAAACAGGAAGCCCTCTGGGTGTAACAGACCCGGATGGAGATATGCTTAAAATTAAAGACCGCATTAGAAATAATATCTCCCCCTCTGCAATGGGTTTGTTTGATGTGATCTCTGAGGAAAAAGATGGTAAGACTATTATAAAGATCATAGTTGCCAGTGGTAGTGAAAAACCCTATTTCAAAAAGAAATATGGGATGACAGAAAAGGGTTGTTTTATTCGTGTTGGAACGGCAGCCGAGCCCATGCCGCAAGCAATGATTTATAAACTATTCGCCACCCGTACCCGTAATTCTATTGGGAAAATTAAATCACACCGGCAGGAGTTAAGTTTTGAACAGCTTCATATTTATTACCAGGAAATTGGTAAACCCCTTAATAAGCAATTTAAAAAGAATTTAGAGCTTCTTACCGAAGACGGTTTTCTCAATTATGCCGCCTACCTGTTGGCTGATGAGAATGGGATGTCCATCAAAGTCGCCAAGTATAAAGGTCTGGATCGCATAGAACTAATCGAAAATAATGAATATGGATATTGCTCACTTATCAAGGCAACAAAAAGTGTATTGGATAAAATTGCAATTGAAAATACAACCTTCGCAACCATAACACCAAGACAGCGTATTGAACAAAGGTTATGGAACCCCGTTGCCTTACGTGAGGCCATTTATAATGCAATTGTGCATAACGATTATACCCGTGAAGTACCGCCAAAATTTGAAATATTTGATGACCGGATAGAAATAACTTCTGCGGGATCATTACCGGAAGGACTAAGCCAAAATGAATTTTTTGAAGGAGTTTCTATCCCCAGAAATAAGGAGCTGATGCGGGTTTATAAGGATTTGGAATTGGTAGAACAACTGGGTTCGGGCGTTCCAAGGATTTTGGAAAGTTATGGAAAAGAATGTTTCAAATTTTTAGAGAATTTTACAAGAATGACATTTCCTGTTTCTAAACAAGTCACCCAGCAAGTCACCCAGCAAGTCACCCAGCAAGTCACCCAGCAAGTGATTGAATTGCTAAAAGTGTTTGACGGAGAGCATAAACGCCAGGAATTACAAGAAAGGTTAGGGCTTTCAGACAGGGAACATTTTCGCTCAACTTACCTGCAGCCGGCTATTGAAGACGGTTATATAGAGTTAACCATACCCGATAAGCCAACAAGTAGAAATCAAAAGTATAGGCTAACTCAAAAAGGAATAAACGCTATCTCCTAACCAAAAACAGGATAATTGGTGAATATATTCACCAAAAGTTATAATATTCGGTGAATAGGGCATTCCTAAAGATTTCCAAAAACAGACCTAATAGCTGTTATTTTAGCAACATTATTAACCTGGTGGTACATATTAAATGTCTTAAAATCTTTATGGCCACTAATGCTCATAATAGTTTTGTCTGCAATACCTTCATTTCTCATAATAGTTATAAAACTTCGTCTGGCAGTATGTGTTGAAATTCGCTCATAAAATTTTTTCACAAAGGTCTTTTGCTCGACCCCTTTTGTTCGTGTGTATTCCACTTCATTAGTAAATCCTGTTTTTTTAAGAATTTCTTTAAGATAATCATTGTGTTTTTGATTAGATAATATGGGTAACTTATAATCATATTTTAATAATATTTCATTGGAGATATAAGTTAAAGGGACTTCCCTGGTTGGTTTTGACGAATCCTTTTCTTCTTTTAGTAAAACACAGTTATTCTTAACAGTTCTTTTGCTAACCGTTTTTAATTCACCAAACCGCATTCCGGTTAGGCATTGAAAAACAAAAATATCCTTAATTTGATTTAATATTTCATCATCGAATTTGTGTTTATATATTTTTAAAATATCGTTTTTTGTTAACGTTTCTTCCCTGGTAAGTACTCTTGGAGGTTTTTTAAAATCAATAAAGGCTTGATTAAATGTAAATTCATTTTTTACTGCCCATAACAAAAAGGTTTTAATGAGCCCGATATTCCTGTTAAAAGTATTCGAATAGTGGTTTTTATATTCATAACAGTAATCAGTAAATTCTCTATAAAAGGCTTTATTTATTCTGCCAAAAGTTAATTTATACTTGTATTTTTTCTCAAATTCAAGGAGCAATCGTTTGATATTGTAATAACGTTTGGCCGTAGATTTTTTCCACTCTTTTAATTTGATCTTTTCTTCCATGAATTTATCGTAAACCTCAAAAAAGGTTTCCTGCCTTTCAACATAGCCAAAAGCTTTATTAAAGTGCTGTTTCAAAGCATAACTGGTGAATCCCATTTCGTCAAATATACAACGGGATTGCAGTGAATAGAATTCATCAACAAATTGGTTTAATGTCCTTTTAATTTCCAGGTGATTTTGGGCAATATTTTTGCCTCTATTTTTTGGCTGATTGTTTTTAAAATCCCAATTTAGGGGTAAAATGGATTGTCTTGTTGAATAAACAAATTGTTTTTTTTCATCATTAAAGTAACAAGAGAACAGGATTAACGTTTCGTTTTCGTCTTTCGGTTTTCTGAGGTAAAAGGTGTGTTTCATAATTTTTTAAAAATTTATCAGATTATACAAGCGTTGATAGAATCGTTGATAATTTTGTTATATCTCATTTTTATGACATTTTATAACAAGACATAAAAAAACCACTTAAGACTCTATAAATAAACAACTTATAAAATTTTAGTGATAAATAAAAATTATATCAAAACCGTTCCTCCGTCTCCACAAATTAGGTTTTTATTGAACAACCAATGGCTCTCGTTTCAGTAATTTCGACAGATTTTGCTGCTAACAGGGCATCAACAGCATTTTCAACATATTTTACTTTTACAGTAGCTGGATTTCTAGAGCTGTCATCAATGGCACCAATATATTTTACTTTTAAACCTTCAGTTTCTTTTTGCAAGATAAACACATGAGGCGTTTTAGTAGCTCCGTATGTAGGATATACATGTTGTCCTTCATCTAAAAGGTAAGGAAAAGTAAACCCTTTGTCTTTGGCCCTTTGTTGCATAAGTTCAAAACTATCGCCGGGTTGTGTTTTAGGGTTGTTAGGGTTTATGGCAATTACGGGGTACCCTTTATCTTTATATTTTTTGTCTAAGGCAATGATTCTATCTTCATTGGCAACGGAATAAGGACATGTATTACAGGTAAAAATTAGGATAAAACCTTTAGCATCTTTATAATCTGCCATAGAAACCATTTTTTCGTCAATATTTTTAAGCAAAAAATCTTTGGCAATATCACCGATTTTATAACTGTTGCTGGTCGAATTTTTTGAGGTGTGATTTACAGTAAAAGCAAATGCAGTTACAACGATCAATACAAAAAGAGAAAGTTTTAGATATTTCATGATTTTAAAGTTTAGTAAATTTTTTGAGTTCTTCTAAAAGAGCTTCTTTAGTGAATGATTGCTCATAAAACGCTCTTTTGTTTTTGGTATAGATAAGTGTGGCCGGTAGTGCACCAGACCATTCGGGATCAATTTTTGGGATCCATTCATTTTCATGAGGATCATTCAGTAAAATGACTCTGGGAGTTAATTCATACTCTGCAATAAAAGGTTTTAATTGTGTTTCTATTTTTTCGGGAAAATCTAAACTCACAAGGATAACTTTCACGTTTTTTGAACTGTATTCATCATGGATCTCCTGAAAGATAGGTAATTCTTCTATACACGGCTTACACCAAGTTGCCCAAAAATTGACAATATATGTAGCATCGTCTTTTGGTTCTAATACAGGTTTTAACTCTTCAAAATTGTAAATAGTAAAAGTAGCCTCAGTAGTGTTGGAATTTTCACCTTTTTTAGAGCAAGAAGATAGACTTGTAATTGCTAATAATATGATTATCAATCTTTTCATATAAACAAATATAAATAAATAGAGAATCCTATTTGAAGTGACTCAACTATTTAACAAAAAATTTAACGTTGCGATAAGTTGTTAATAATCAATGAAAAGAAATAATAATATAAGCCTTAAAAAATCGTTAGATTTGTATTTCCTTAATACAAAAATCAATGATGAAAAAGTTATTTTACGT
The DNA here is from genome assembly GCA_020435885.1 of Flavobacteriaceae bacterium. Taxonomy (GTDB): domain Bacteria; phylum Bacteroidota; class Bacteroidia; order Flavobacteriales; family Flavobacteriaceae; genus Aureibaculum. Next base: position 8,345 of record JAGQYU010000008.1, on the reverse strand, counting down.
GATGGTATTTTTTTTAATACCAATGTTATGTTTCTCTCAGATAGAAGAAGCTACCCAGTCTGTGGATAGTCTTAATACTGAGGTAAAAAAAGTTGTTGAACAAGCCGAAAAGCAAGATGCCAATAATCAGATCAACAAATGTGTAAAAGGGGATTGTGAGAATGGCATAGGCACAAAATACTACGAAAGTGGTACGTATATGGGTGGTTGGAAAGATGGACTACGCCACGGAAATGGTAAATTTGTTTGGAATAATGGTGATATGTATGATGGCGAGTGGTCTGAAGATGCCAGACATGGCTATGGTGTATATAAATGGCATGATGGCTCGGTTTACAAAGGCAACTATAGTCATAATATCCGAAGTGGTTATGGGGTTTATTATTATGCAAATGGCAATATTTACGAAGGGACTTGGCAAAATAACCTAAAACATGGAATTGCTAATTTTTACTATCCAAATAGTGTAAATATTGGTGGCAAATATGTTGATAACAAATATGTTGATGGTACTGGAATTAATCAAGAAAATTATCCTTACAAGCCTAAAGAAAAGTAATTGAACAAAATCTTATAGTAAAAATCCCGTCTTTGATTTAAAGGACGGGATTTTTGCATTATTTCTATTGATTTTTATACTTTAGACAGAGAACAAATTAAATAGTTTGCAACGAGTAATAGTTTCTGTAACGAACGATATAACTTCCGATCAGCGGGTGTATAGAACATGTACTACCTTAGCGGAAATGGGTTATGATATTTACGTTATCGGACGGGAACTACCGCAAAGCATTCCCTTAAAAAGAATATACAAAACCAATAGGATGAAACTGTTCTTTAACAAAGGTTTTCTTTTTTATGCAGAATATAATATTCGTTTATTTTGTAAGCTGTTATTCCTAAAAAAAGACATGTTGTTGGCGAATGATGCTGATACTTTGTTGCCAAATTATTTTATAAGTAGATTATTTCGCAAAAAATTGATTTTTGATAGTCATGAACTTTTTTCAGAAATACCTGAACTTGTTAATAAACCAACAGTAAAACGTATTTGGCAATTGATAGAAAAAAGTATTATTCCAAACATAAAAAATGGTATAACAGTTTCAGAATCAATAGCTAATCATTATAAACAAAGGTATAACTCACAATTTGAAGTGATTCGAAATATTCCTTATAAGGAATCGGTTGAACAAGGTGAATTTCCTTTTAACAAGGGAAACAAAAAGATAATACTATATCAAGGTTCGGTTAATGTTGGCAGAGGTTTAGAATTGATGATTGATGCAATGCCGTTGATAGAAAACGCACTGTTTGTTATTATTGGAGAAGGAGATATTACGCAACAGCTAAAACAAAAAGTAGAAGAAAATAAACTTGCCGATAGAGTAATCTTTTTAGGAAGAATAGCACCTGAAAAACTCCAAATGCTAACTCCTTTAGCTGATGTAGGCATTAGCATGGAAGAAGATTTGGGCTTAAATTATAGATATGCGTTGCCAAATAAACTGTTTGATTATATACAAGCGCAGATTCCTGTTATTGTATCTAATCTTCCGGAAATGCGTTCTGTAGTAGAAAAATATGATGTTGGATTTGTTTTAGAGGAAAGAACACCTGAAAATTTGGCACAACAAATTACTAAAATACTTCAAGAAGGAAAAGAACTATGGAAGGATCAATTAAAAAAGGCTTCAGAAGAATTGAATTGGCAAAAAGAGTCAGAAAAACTAAAAACAATAATGCAAAATTTGCAATAGTTTATTTTTTATATTGATGAGGGTTTTTTCTTATGCCTTTGTTGAAAACTTTGCGAATCATCATCCTTAATTTAGAATCTAGTTTTAGTACAAAATCTTTTCCTTTTTCTGTTGGCCATCCTCTAAAGGAAGTAACATGAAAAGTATCTGCTTCCCTATTAGAATGTTCTGAAAAATAATAATTTGACACACAACATCTTACATTATCAACGGTAACTTTACTTACCGAGTGCCAAGAATCGTTATGAGTAGCCATTACAGCCAATCGGTTAAATTTACTTACTACAGTCAATGGCTCTTTCTTCAAGCCATTTGGCCACAATTCTAAATTGCCGCCATTAGATGCTCTCCAGTTAGGAGTAACATAGTACAATAAGTTTAGAACACGCCACCTGTTTCGGTCTTTATCATGAGAATTATCTAAATGCGGATTTAGGTAATCATCTTTTTTCATTAGAGAGAGCCCTCCGGCATAGAGATATTCATCTGGTAATAAAGATGTTATCCCACATATTTCACCAATAATATCAACTATTTTTTTGTCTTGAAAAGCATACGTTATTTCCTCTAAAATTGGATTGTATCGATTCATTTGATAAGCAATATGCTTATGCTCTCTCATGCTTTTTTTTTCGATGGTATCTTTAATTTGAGGGAAATTTTTATGAATTTCCAACGCAATGGATTCAGGTAAAAGATCATCAACAAAAAAAAACCCGATGGATGATTTGGTGTTTGAGAATTGTTGTTTTAAAGTTTCTTTTTCTTCTAATAATCTATTGTAGATCAAAGAGGCTAAAGATGTTTTATCATACATTTAAAGACAGATATTTAATTATAAGTTAAAAGTATTAATTCTATATTAAATAATATCTTCGTAGGGGCAATTATAATAGCGAATCACTGATACAAATTGAATAAAAAAGTGCATATAATTTCATTTGATGTTCCCTATCCACCAAGTTATGGAGGAGTCATAGATGTTTTTTACAAATTAAAAGCACTTTCAGAATTGGGCGTCGATATTTATTTGCATGTTTTTGAGTATGGTAGGGGGAAACAAAGTGAGTTGAATAATTATTGTAAAGAAGTTTATTATTACAAACGAAAAAGCTATTTAAACAGCTTACTTACAGCATTACCCTTTAGAGTTGTCTCTAGAAAAAACGACCAACTTATAACTAGACTTAAAGCAATAGAAGCCCCAATACTTTTTGAAGGATTACATACCTGCCATACTTTAGTAAAGGAACAATTTAATGATAGAAAAATTTTAGTCAGAGCTCACAACATTGAACATTTGTACTTTTATGGACTAGCAAAAAGCGAAAAAAATATTCTTAAAAAATTATATTTTAAACTGGAAGCCAAAAGGTTTTTGAAGTTTGAACAGATACTCAAAAAAGCTGATAACATTTTAACAATTTCTCCTTCTGAACAACATTATTTTGATGAAAAATATCCTTCCAAGGCAATTTATATACCTGCATTTCATCAGAATAAAGAGGTTATTTCTTTATCTGGGAAAGGAGAATTTGCTTTATACCATGGTGATTTAAGAGTGGCTGATAACATAAAAGCAGCTGAATTTTTGATTGAAGTATTTAATGATCTTCCACATAAATTAATCATTGCCAGTAGTTTTAAGAATAGTTTTATACTCAATAAAATTAGTAAATATCAAAATATTGAATTTGTAACTATTGAGGAACAGCAAACTTTAGCTAAATTGTTTACTAAAGCACATATAAACGTATTACCAACTTTTCAGAAAACAGGTATAAAACTTAAGCTTATCAATACACTTTATAATAGCAGGCTTTGTTTAGTTAACGATGAAATGATCGATGAAACTGGTTTAGAAAATGCTTGCGAAATAGCAAATACCCAAAAAGAATTTAGAGAAAAGGTTCTTTTATTGTTTAAAAAAGAATTTACCCAAAATGACAGTAATCTACGAGCAGAACTATTAAAACCTTTTGACACAAAATTAAATGCTCAAAAAATCACCGAATTACTTTAGTTAAACCACTTCAAAGATCTTTTCACCGTCACATTTTATGGTTTTGTGAGGGTATTTTAAGATCAAAGCATAATCATGCGTAGCCATTAAAATGGTCTTACCACTTTTGTTGATTTCTTCCAGTACACTCATCACTTCCAATGAAGTTTTAGGGTCTAAATTTCCTGTAGGTTCGTCTGCCAATATTAATTCAGGGTCATTTAACAAGGCCCTGGCAATGGCTACACGCTGCTGTTCACCACCTGATAGTTGAAAAGGCATTTTAAACCCTTTGGTTTTCATACCTACTTTTTCTAAAACATCGGTTATTTTGGTTGCAATTTTATTAGAATCTTTCCAACCTGTGGCTTTTAGAACAAATAACAGATTATCATGTATATTCCTATCATTCAACAACTTAAAATCTTGAAAAACAATTCCTAATTTTCTTCTTAGATAAGGGATATCTTTTTCTTTCAGTTTTTGAAGATCAAACCCAACAACATTGCCTTCACCTTTTACAAGGGGCAGATCGCCATACAATGTTTTCATCAAACTGCTCTTGCCACTTCCTGTCTTCCCGATAAGGTACATAAAATCGCCTTCATAGATTTCCAGATTAATATCTGATAAGATTAGGTTAGATTCCTGAAAAATGGAAGCATCTTTTAGATGAAGCAGTAAGTTAGACATTTTGTGTTTTTGTTTTAAAGTTCTACAAATTTACATTTTAAAAGTGAAAACTTGGAAGCGTTTATTTTTTAAATTTGAAGGATGAAATCAAAATTTTGAACATAAAAAAGGCTTTTGGTCTGATTTGTGCTGGTAACATTCAAAATTTCTTAATAAAATGTTATAATTCTAAAACCACTATACAATTTAAAGCAAATGAACGTTTTTAATTATAAGTGTGTTATTTTTAACATATCATAAACTAATTCAAGTAGTATGAATCATAGCAATTATTGGTTTTTAACCATCTTTTTAATTATTTCAACTACCCTTTCTGCACAAAAAACAGCTGTTTATACTGATTCTAACAAAGACTACATGCATGCGTTGGGATTGTATAATAACAGAGATTTTGCAGCATCTAAACAATTGTTTTCTGATTTGAAGGATCAATATGAAAAAGGTTCTGAAAAAAGAGCAGACTGTGCGTATTACGAAGCGTTTAGTGCTATTCAGTTAGGTGATCCTGACGGTGAAGAAAAAATGAGGGATTTTGTAGACAGATATCCTACAAGTACAAAACATAATATCGCTTTTTTGGAGGTGGGCGACTATTATTTTAAAAATGCCAACTATCCGTATGCATTGAAATGGTACAATAAAGTTGAGACCAGAAACCTTTCCATAGGTGCGGAAGAGGATTATAATTTCAAATATGGCTATTCGTTGTTTGCCGTACGCAGTTTTAGCAGAGCTAAGGAATATTTCCAAAAATTATTGAATTCCTATCAATATGGGGCGCAAGCAAAATATTATTACGGTTTTATTGCCTATCAGGATGATGATTTTGAAAATGCCGACAGGTATTTAAATGAAGTAGCTGATAATAAAGAACTTGGCGATGACGTGCCTTATTATATGGCAAATATCAAATTCAAAATGGGTAACTTTCAGGAAGCTATAGATGTAGCTACCTCTTATCTGCCAAAAGCTGATAGAAATGAACACTCAGAACTTTCAAAGATCATAGGAGAAAGTTACTTTAACCTTGAAAAGTATAACGAAGCTATTCCGCATCTGTTAAATTACAAAGGCAGGCAGCGCAGATGGAACAACACAGATTATTATTTGTTGGGCTATGCCTATTACAAACAAAAAGATTACGAAAATGCCATCGCCAACTTTAATAAAATAATTGGCGGAGACGATTCGGTTGCGCAAAACGCTTATTATCATTTAGCAGAATGTTATTTGAATACTGATTTAAAAACAGAAGCACTGAATGCCTTTAGAAATGCTTCACAAATGGATTATGATAACGATATCAAACGTGATGCATGGTTAAATTACGCCAAGTTAAGCTATGAAATTGGAAATCCATATAAAAGTGTGCCTGATGTGTTGAAAGAGTATATGGAGCTGTATCCAAAATCTGAACATCTTGATGAAATGAACAAGCTCCTTATCAGTGCTTATGTAACTTCTAAAGATTATGAAGGCGCTTTAAAAGAGCTGAAAGACAAAAAAGACCTCGAAAACAGAGCCTTATATCAAAAAGTGGCATTGTACAGAGGTATACAGTTATTCGATGAAAATGAGCTAGAAGGAGCCATCGAAAAGTTTGATAATGCTATTGAGGAAGCCAGAGATAACTCCATCACTGCGAGGAGTGTTTTCTGGAAAGCAGAATCAGCATATTTGCTTACCAATTTTGATGATGCGCTGAAAGGTTTTCAACAATATAAAAGCATGCAAAAATCTGATACCTTGGCGGAAAATAAAACTGTAGATTACAACATAGGCTATGCCTATTTTAAACTGAAAGATTATAACAAAGCAGGAGATAAGTTTCAGGAGTATTTGAATACCAGACCTGATGATGAAGAAAGAATAAACGACAGTTACCTAAGATTGGGTGATGCACACTTTGTATCCAGCAACTACAGAAATGCGTTAGATGCTTACGAAAAAGTCATTAAAAAAGGTACTATAGATACTGATTATGCTACTTTCCAAAGAGCCATGAGCCTTGGTTTTTTAGGCAAGAACGATCAAAAAATAGTGGAATTCCAGAAGTTTTTGAGTGAATATCCATCATCCAACTTACGTGATGATGTTTATTATGAACTCGGTAATACCTATGTTTCAGAACAAATGAACGATGAAGCAATAGAAGCATATGATAACCTGATAAAATACCACAAAAAAAGTTCATATGTGCCAAAGGCATTGTTAAAGCAAGGGTTGGTGTACTATAATACTGAAAGAGACAACCAAGCATTAGACAAATACCGAAGAGTTGTAAAAGAGTTCCCTAATACTGATGAGGCAAAACA
>JAGQYU010000008.1:0-1427 GCA_020435885.1 Flavobacteriaceae bacterium | reverse complement strand
TTACAAAACGATCGTAAAAAAGCAATCACAGCCTTTGAAAAATATATTGCAAGGTTCCCTAACGGCGTACATAAATTGCAAGCTAATTTTTACTTAGCAGAATCATTATATGCTGAAAATCAAAAAACTAAATCAGAGAAATATTATTCTTTCATTATTGACCAAGAGCGCAATGAATTTACCGAGCAGGCTCTTTCCAGATTATCTCAGGTATACTTAGATGCGGGTAATTGGAAACGAGCCATCCCTGTGTTGGAACGTTTGGAAGAAGAGGCAGATTTTCCTCAAAACATCACTTATGCTCAGAGCAATTTAATGAAAGGCCATTATGAATTAGAAAACTATACCAATGCCGTTGCTTACGCTGAAAAAGTGTTGCAACGTCCTAAGCTGGAAGACAGAATCCGCTCAGATGCTAAGATAATTATTGCACGTTCGGCATTTAAGACCGGTGATGAATATAAAGCACAAGAAGCTTATGAAGAAGTGCAAAAGATTGCTACAGGAGAGCTTAAAGCTGAAGCTATTTACTACGATGCATACTTTAAGAACAAAGAAGGAAATTACAAAGTTTCTAATACTGTAGTGCAAAAACTAGTGTCAGACTATGCTGCTTATAAATATTATGGAGCCAAAGGGTTGATCATTATGGCGAAGAATTTCTATGAATTGGATGATGCGTTTCAGGCAACCTATATTTTAGAAAGTGTCATTAAGAACTTTGCTGATTATGAAGATGTAGTTAGTGAGGCGAAAGCAGAGTTGCAACGTATCAAAACGGAAGAAGCTAAGACTAACGAATCTGTAAATCCAAATAACGAATAACCCAACAGTAATTTTAAAAATGATGAACTTTCAAAGTATGAAAAGATCAATTTCCATAATAATTGCAATACTTTTTTCAACAGTTGCATTTTCGCAAAAGAAAGAAAAAGACACGTTGGGTACAGAAGTTATCAATGTGGTTAGGCCTTATTCCCCTACCGTTTCTGATGCTTTTAAGGTAAAAAGTACCCCTGAAATAAACGATGCTGAAATCGAAAAGAAAAAACAGATCAATTACTCTATTTTCTCGGTTCCAGTAGCATCTACATTTACACCGGCAAAAGGCAAACCGAAGGTATTGAAAGTAGATCCAAGTGCCCCTGTTTATGAAAATTATGTTTCAGCAGCCATTGGTAGTTATAAAACTCCTATTATTGAGGCTTTTGCACATACCAACACTACACGTTACAATGATATTGGCGGATTCTTTAAATATCATTCTTCAGCCGGAGGCATAAAAGATGTAAAATTGAATGATGATTTTTTAGATGCTAGCTCAGATATGTATTACAAAGAAGAGAATCGTTATTTTGACTGGCAGGCCAATGGTGGAGTTCGTTTTCAACGATATAATTGGTATGGACTTCCAGAGGATTATATGA
>JAGQYU010000339.1 GCA_020435885.1 Flavobacteriaceae bacterium | reverse complement strand
CATATGTTTTTAAAAACCATTCCATATTTAATCCTGAATAATAATTTCTTTACTTTCTTTTCTGTCATACTCTGGTTGAAAATAACAGTGATTTATCTGAAATTTTTCTATTAACACCGTTTCCATTTCCTTGCAAACAGCATCAAAATCAGATAGATTAATATTCTCTTTAAATTCTACATGTGCCTCAAAATGGCAATCATGGTCGTTCAATTGCCAAATATGAATATGATGGATGTTTCTAACAGCTTCATTTTTTAATAATTCATCAACCACTTCACTTATTTTAATATGATCCGGTGCAAAAAGCATGAGTATTTTTAGAGAAGAAATAAAAATATTCCAGCTCATTACCAATAAATAAATTGAAATTAAAATAGTAAGCACTGCATCTACCCAATAGATCTGAAAATATTTCATTAGTAGTCCTCCAAATAATACGGCTACAGATGTTAGCATATCTGATAATAAATGCAAATAAGCAGAACGCATATTTAAATTATGCGTGGCATCTTTTCGTAATAGTAAAACACTTAATCCATTAAATAAAATTCCAATTATTGCTAAGATGATGACTAAATTTCCATCAATAACTTCCGGGTTTTTAAAACGTTTTACTGCTTCAATACCTAAAAAAATAGCAATTACAATCAGTGCAGAAGCATTAATAAAAGCTGCAATAATTTCTGCTCTTTTATAACCAAACGTTTTATCTAATGTTTGTTTTTTACTATTGGTTAATAAGTTAGCTATATAACTTATTATTAAAGAAATAACATCAGAAAGATTATGAATAGCATCAGATATCAATGCTAAACTACCCGAAATAATACCACCTATTACTTGTGCAGTAGTAATAAGAATATTTAAGAAAATAGATATAAACAGGTTTTTACCGGATAGTTGATGATGGCTATGATGTGAGTGATTGCTACTCATAATTCAACATACTAACATGGTATTTTTTCTACTCTATTTTGATGGCGGCCACCTTCAAACTCAGTATGTAAGAAAATATCAACGAATTTTACAGCTTGATATACAGAAACAAATCTAGCAGGAATACTTAATACATTTGCATTATTATGTTGACGGGCTAATGCTACCAATTCATTATTCCAACATAACGCAGCTCGTACACCTTGATGTTTATTAGCAGTTATTTGAGCCCCGTTGCCACTTCCGCAAAGAATAATACCAAAATCAACTTCTTTATTTTCAACTGCAGTTGCTACGGGATGAATAAAATCAGGATAGTCTACACTATCTTCAGTATCTGTTCCGTAATTAATTACTGTATGACCTTGTTCCTTTAGCAATTTAACGATTTCTTTTTTATATTCAGTGCCGGCATGGTCGTTTCCTATAGCTATCTTCATAAATTTTTAGTTTGATAGTTCAAATTTACTATTTCAAAACTATTATTAACAGAAAATAATACCATTGTTAATTAAAATTAGTGATAAATTGATTTACAATCTCTTAATAGTATCTTAACATTGTTCATATTTTATCAATTAATTCTTATAATAATAATTGGAAATTACCATAAAAATTACAAGCAACTTTTAAA
>JAGQYU010000338.1:1853-2664 GCA_020435885.1 Flavobacteriaceae bacterium | reverse complement strand
TTATACATTTGCACACTCTTAAAAAGAGAGGTTTAATAAAGATTTTAATTAAATATTTTATATGCCAACAATACAGCAATTAGTACGTAAGGGAAGAACCCAAATAACTAAGAAGAATAAATCGGCTGCATTGACTTCTTGTCCTCAAAGAAGGGGTGTATGTACACGTGTTTATACAACAACACCAAAAAAACCAAATTCTGCAATGAGAAAAGTTGCAAGGGTAAGGTTAACAAACGGTAATGAAGTAAACGCATACATACCAGGGGAAGGTCATAATTTACAAGAGCACTCGATAGTATTAGTTAGAGGTGGAAGAGTAAAAGATTTGCCTGGAGTTAAGTATCACATTGTTCGTGGTGCATTAGATACTGCAGGAGTTGAAGGTAGGACTCAACGTCGTTCAAAATACGGAACAAAACGTCCTAAAAAGTAATTTTAAAACTTTAATGTAAGAAGAAATGAGAAAAAGAAGCGCTAAAAAAAGATTTCTTTTACCTGATCCAAAGTTTAACGATCAGTTAGTTACACGTTTTGTTAACAACTTAATGAGAGACGGTAAAAAATCTGTAGCATTCAACGTATTCTACGATGCGCTAGATATCGTAGAACAAAGAAAGCAAGACGAAGAAAAAACTGCTTTAGAAGTATGGAAAGATGCTCTTTCTAATGTGATGCCTCACGTAGAGGTTCGTAGTAGAAGAGTCGGTGGTGCTACCTTCCAAATACCAATGCAGATCAGACCAGATAGAAAAGTTTCTATGGCTATTAAATGGTTGATTCTTTATGCTAGAAAGCGTAATGAAAAATC
>JAGQYU010000338.1:0-1795 GCA_020435885.1 Flavobacteriaceae bacterium | reverse complement strand
GCTGTTAAGAAAAGAGTAGATGTTCATAAAATGGCTGATGCAAATAAAGCATTTTCACACTTTAGAGTATAATTTTTGATATGGCACAAAGAGATTTAAAATATACAAGAAATATAGGTATTGCAGCACATATTGATGCTGGTAAAACAACTACTACTGAGCGTATCCTTTATTATACAGGTGTTAGTCATAAGATTGGTGAAGTTCATGATGGTGCGGCTACAATGGACTGGATGGAGCAAGAGCAAGAGCGTGGTATTACAATTACTTCTGCTGCAACAACATGTACATGGAACTTTCCAACTAAACAAGGAGCGCCAGTAGAAGACACTAAACCATATCATTTTAATATAATCGATACTCCCGGACACGTAGATTTTACCGTTGAGGTTAACCGTTCATTAAGAGTTCTTGATGGGCTAGTATTTTTGTTTTCGGCAGTTGATGGTGTGGAACCCCAATCAGAAACTAACTGGAGATTAGCTGATAATTACAAAGTTCCACGTATGGGATTTGTAAATAAAATGGATCGTCAAGGATCAGACTTTTTGGCGGTTTGTCAGCAAGTAAAAGATATGTTAGGTTCTAATGCTGTGCCAATTGTTTTACCTATTGGTGATGAAGCTGATTTTAAAGGAATTGTTGATCTTGTTAAAAATAGAGCCATTGTTTGGCATGATGAAACGCAAGGTGCAACTTTTGATGTGATTGATATCCCTGAAGACCTTAAAGAAGATACCGCTAAATACAGAGCGTTGTTGATAGAAGAAGTTGCTGGTTATGATGAAAGTCTTCTTGAGAAATTTATGGAAGATGAAGATTCTATCACTGAGGATGAAATTCATGCTGCTTTAAGAGCTGCTGTTATGGATATGTCTATCATTCCAATGATCTGCGGTTCGTCATTCAAAAATAAAGGTGTACAATTCTTGTTAGATGCTGTATGTCGTTATTTACCATCTCCGGTAGATAAAGATGCAATCATCGGTACACATCCCGATACTGGTAATGAAGTAGCTCGTAAGCCTGATGTTAAAGAACCTTTTGCAGCCTTGGCTTTCAAAATTGCTACTGATCCATTTGTTGGTCGTTTAGCATTCTTCAGAGCATATTCAGGTCATTTAGATGCGGGTTCTTATGTGTTGAACAACAGAACCGGAAACAAAGAGCGTATCTCTCGTATTTATCAAATGCACGCTAATAAGCAAAATGCGATTGAGTATATTGAAGCTGGGGATATAGGTGCTGCTGTAGGATTTAAGGATATTAAAACAGGAGATACTTTATCTGATGAAAAACATCCGATAGTGTTGGAAAGTATGGTTTTCCCTGATCCGGTAATCGGTATTGCGGTTGAGCCAAAAACTAAAGCTGATGTAGATAAATTAGGTATTGCCTTGTCTAAATTGGCAGAAGAAGATCCAACATTTACTGTAAAAACTGATGAGGCATCTGGCCAAACCATTATTTCTGGTATGGGTGAGCTTCACTTAGATATTATTGTTGACCGTTTAAAACGTGAGTTTAAAGTTGAAGTAAATCAAGGTCAACCTCAAGTTGAATACAAAGAAGCATTAACAAAACTTGCAAACCACAGAGAAGTTTATAAAAAGCAATCTGGTGGTCGTGGTAAATTTGCGGATATTGTATTTAAAATTGAGCCTACTGAAGCAGGAAAAACCGGACTTGAGTTCATTAATGAGATCAAAGGTGGTAATATTCCAAAAGAATATATTCCTTCAGTAGAAAAAGGTTTCAGAGAAGCTATGAAGAATGGTCCTTTAGCAGGATTTGA
>JAGQYU010000337.1 GCA_020435885.1 Flavobacteriaceae bacterium | reverse complement strand
AAACTGTAACAATTAGTTTTTGTAAAAGTCTTTAGGGAAACTATTACACATCAACTCAACTAAATGAATTATTCTATCAAAGCTCTTTTTCTTTTTTTGTTCATATTTCAAATTATTGAAGCCCAAAATGAAACAGAGCCTATTCCAAAAAAAACATATACTACTCATTTTTTGTCAGAACAGGCACCTCCGGTTATTGATGGCAAATTAGACGATGCCGGATGGAACATTGTAGAATGGGGTGATGACTTTGTTGAATGGCGTCCTGATGAAAACACCAAACCAACCGAAGAGACTAAGTTCAAAATTATTTACGACAAAAAGAATCTTTATGTGGCTATACGAGCCTATGATAAACATCCTGATAGTATTGTAAATAGGCTTTCACGTAGAGATGGTTTTGTGGGTGACCGCGTAAGTATCGTTTTTGATAGTTATCATGATAAAAGAACTGCGTTTTCATTTACTATTACAGCAGCAGGAGTTAAAGGTGATGAGTTCGTTTCACAAAACGGTGATAATTGGGATGAAAGCTGGAACCCTATTTGGTATACGGCAACAAATATTGATTTAGAAGGATGGACTGCAGAGCTTAAAATACCATTAAGCCAATTAAAATTTGGTAAAAGTGAAGAGCAGGTTTGGGGTGTGCAGGTTATCCGAAATTATTTCAGGAAGCAAGAAAATTATGTTTGGCAACGGATTCGGCTTGATGCCGCTGGTTGGATAAGTGAATTTGGAGAGCTAAGGGGCTTAATTGACATTGAACCACAAAAGCAGTTAGAAATTCAGCCATTCGTGGTTACACAACTGGAATCATATCCTGCTGAAGAAGGCAATCCGTTTAGAGATGGTACAGATACTAAACTTAATGGAGGGTTGGATGCCAAAATCGGTATTACCAATGACCTGACGTTAGATTTGACTGTAAACCCTGATTTTGGACAAGTTGAGGCCGATCCGGGAGCTATTACACTTGATGCTTTTGAGATATTTTTTGATGAACAGCGACCGTTTTTTATTGAAAACAAGAATATTTTCGATTATGAACTAGACAATTATACAGCTGATAATGTGTTTTATTCAAGAAGAATTGGACGAAATCCGCAAAGCTATCCGAGTGTAAATGGTAATGAATATGTACATCAGCCCATCAATACAACCATTTTAGGAGCTGCAAAATTTAGTGGTAAAACTAAAAATGGTTGGTCTATAGGGATGTTAGAGAGTATTACGGCTAAGGAATATGCCGATATTGATAATGGAACTGAGAGCAGAGAAGAGCTAGTAGAACCTCTAACCAATTATTTTGTTGGAAGGTTGCAGAAGGATTTTAATAATAGAAATTCTTTTATAGGTGGCATTTTTACAGCTACCAATAGAAATATAGAAGGTAATCTGAATTTTTTACGAAAAGCAGCTTATACCGGAGGGATAGATTTCAATCATCAATGGAAAAATAGAAAATACTATCTTGAAGGGAATATAATTGCGAGTAGGGTTGAGGGTAGTAAAGAGGCTATATTGGAAACACAATTATCGCCTGTACATTTATTCAATCGTATTGATGCAGGGCATGTAACCGTTGACCCTAATAAAACATCGCTAACTGGTACAGGAGGTAAAATTGAAGGAGGTAAGGCAAGTAGTGGCAACTGGAGATACAGCGCAGGAGTAACATGGCGCTCACCTGAATTAGAACTGAATGATGTAGGTTTTCTCCGTCAGGCAGATGAAATAAGACAGTATGCAAGGTTTAATTATAGAACCTTAAAGCCATTTGGTATTTTTAGGCAACTATGGGCAGGAACAGACATGTTTACCACATTCGATTTTGATGGGAATTACAACCGAATCCAATACAGAGTTAGTACAGAGGCTAATTTTAAGAATAATTGGTGGGCAGAAGCCGGATTTATTCACAAACCCAGAATTTACACCAATACCATATTGAGGGGCGGCCCTCGTTTTCGATTTTCAAGAGAAAATATTCATTGGTTCTTTTTTGGTACGGATAACAGTAAAAAGCTTCGTTATGTAGCAGGGTATGTATATTCTCAAGCCAAGCAAAATAACTTTTCGTTTTTGCGTATCGAAACAGGTTTTACTTACCAACCTTTTAATGCATTACAACTTTCTTTTTATCCGGAATTTGAAAAAAATCCAAGTAAAACACAGTATGTAACGGAGGCAAGTTATAATGGAACACCCAGATATATAAATGCAGAGATAGATCAGCAAACGCTAAGTGCTTCATTACGGTTTAATTATACTATTAATCCTAATTTAACCATTCAGTATTATGGGCAACCGTTTATATCTAGAGGGAGATATAAAAATTTTAACTATATAACAAACCCTGTGGCGGATGACCTGTACGATAGGTTTGCTCTTTTTTCTGATGATCAAATAGCCCTGAATACCAATGATGTTTATGAAGTTGATGAAAACAGAGACGGCACAATGGATTATAGTTTTGGTAAACCTGATTTTTCATATGTGCAATTCAGGTCTAATTTAGTGTTGCGTTGGGAGTATATACCCGGTTCTGAGCTCTACTTTG
>JAGQYU010000336.1 GCA_020435885.1 Flavobacteriaceae bacterium | reverse complement strand
GCTTGTATATTTTCTACTGAAAATTTACGTGCTCCTTTTTCAAAAATATTGCACTGGACTGCAATACCATCCATACTTACACGGTTAAACGGCGGAAAATCTCTATCAGCAGTAATATCCTCTTTTAAAACTCTTCCCAACGAGTTTAAAAAAGGAATTTCTTCCGTACCAAAATCTACTGTATTATTTAAAATTATTTGAAGTGCTTGTTGTGACGTGATCATTTTTTATCCTCCTATGGTTGACATACTTTCTGATATGCCCTTATTGTTTTTTCTATTTGCCTCAGCTATGAATCCGTTTTCAGGTTTCTCTTTAACTATTGATAAGAATAAGGCTTTTAATTCATCATCACTTGCTCCATTTCGTAGAAAATCACGAACATTAAAGACACCTTCGTCAAACAAACAATTTTTGAACATTCCGGTAGCTGTAATACGTATGCGATTGCAATCATTGCAGATAGTTCTGGTATATGCCGGAATGATGCCGAAAGTACCTTTATACCCTGAAATTTTAAAATTATGTGATGTAGATGATTTTGGAGATTTGAGAGGCTCTACATTGGTATAATTCACTTTAATCTCTTCAAAGATCTTAGTGAAATTCCAAAGTTCATATACATCCCGTTTACCTGTACCATTGAAAGGCATTTCCTCAATAAAACGGACTGCAATATCCTTATTTTTAGTTAGTTCTATAAAATCAACTATCTCATGAGTGTTAATACCAGATTGCACTACAGTATTGAGTTTTAACTTTATTGAGGATCTTTCCAACACTTCTAATGTTTCAAAAACCTCATCAAAAACATCTCTACGGGTAATATTGGCAAAATTCTCTTTAGAAAGGCTATCTATACTTAAATTCACTGAATTGATTTTCAGCTTTTCAAGCTTTTTAATATTCTTGGAAATTAGAGCACCATTGGTAGTGATGTTTATCTCTTCCAACTTATCATTGAACGAAAGCATTTCTAAAAAATCTATAAAATTCTTTCTAACAAAAGGCTCACCTCCGGTCAAGCGGACTTTATTTACCCCCAATTCACTCAACACACGTGTAATACGATACATCTCTTTGTAGGTAAGCAATTCTTCCCTATCTACAATATCAATTCCATGAGCAGGCATACAATACTGGCAACGCAAATTACAACGATCAGTCACTGCCAATCGAAGATAGGTAATCTGCCTGCCAAATTTATCTGTTAATTGCTCCATAAGAATATGCCAAACATTGTGTATTAGCACACAAAGGTAAGATATGTTGTTTTAAAAGCAGTAACTAATGTGGCAATTTACTCTTAAAGGCATGGTAAAGCATGGCTCCGATCAACCCGCCAATAATAACTACAATGATGGAAAGCACCCCTCTACCCAGTAAAATGAACATTGGTCCGGGGCAGGCACCTACAAGCCCCCAACCGAGACCAAAAATGATACCTCCATAAATATTCCGTTGTAGTCCTTTTTTCTTTGGTTCGATAAATATTTTTTGCCCCAGATATGTTTTTAAGGCTCCTTTGCGGAAAAAATAAAAGATAACCACACCTATTGCTACTGCAGAGCCGATAACCCCGAACATATGGAATGACTGGAACCTGAACATTTCATAAATTCTGTACCACGAAATTATTTCGCCTTTGCTTAATACTATCCCAAAAAGGACACCTATCAATAAAAATTTAACGTTTTTCATCTTCTTCCTTTTTAAAACAGCATTGGTAAAATAAACCATGTCATAACTATTCCGCCAATAAAGAAACCTATCACAGAAACCAATGATGGTAATTCTAAATTACTAAGCCCAACAATTCCATGACCGGAAGTACAGCCACCTGCATAGCGAGCTCCAAACCCTACTAAAATGCCAGATATCAGCAAAATAGCGAAACCTTTGAGTGTAAAAATGTTATCAACACTAAAAAGTTCAGGAGGTAAAAATGTTGCCCCCGCGTTTTGAAAACCGAGATCTGCTAACTCTTGAGCTGTTTTCGGATTAATAGCCACAACCTCAGAAGGTGTCATCCACTGATATGCTATAAAGCCACCTATTACAGCACCTACCATAAACATTAAGTTCCAACTGTTTTGTTTCCAGTCGAATTTAAAAAAATCAATTATTTTACCCGCACCACCAATTGAACAGATGGTTTCTAGGTTTGAAGAAACTCCAAATTTTTTTCCAAAATAAAAAAGGAGAAACATGACTAAGGCAATAAGAGGGCCGGCAACATACCATGGCCATGGCTGCAAGATGATATCCATAGTTAAAAAGAGATTAGTCTTATAAAGTTAAGTAAGTCAATATTTTAAAATGTAACTTTAGTTACACAATTAAAACTCCAATACTTCAATTTTGTTTCTATTCAGCTCTATTTTCTTTTCGTTTTCAAGTTGCTTTAACAATCTTGAAATAACAACTCTTGATGTATTGAGATCGTGAGCAATTTGCTGATGTGTTGTGGTAAGCGTAGTACTTCTCATTATTTTAACCTTGTCCGTAAGGTACTTATATAACCTTTGGTCCATTTTCATAAAGGCCAGTGTATCAATTGCTTCTAACATTTCGCTTAGCCGGATGTTATAACTATCGATAACAAAATCTCTCCAAGATTTGTATTTAACTAACCATTCTTCCA
>JAGQYU010000335.1:357-3290 GCA_020435885.1 Flavobacteriaceae bacterium | reverse complement strand
GTATCCAGCAAATTATCCAACCATGGAATTACATAGGCAACAATTTCTACTATGGTGGCAATTCCTAATGTTATCATGGCAGGCATACTGCCTACCCATTGCCAGCTTTCGTTCAATGGTATTATTTCGTAATAGGAGGCCAAGCTCAATGTAAATAAAGGCACAAATACTCTAAAGCCCACAGAGGCTGCGAGGCCTATGCCGAGTAAGATACTAAAAATGGTTTCCGGTGTCATGCTTTTAATGGTTGATTACTACAAATATACTTACAAATTTGTTGCCAAAAATACAAAGGGGATTTTTCCCCTTTTTGAAATAGGATTTTTCCTGAATCTATTGTTGACGCTTTTTTTCAAGCAATTTGCGAGTTACATTTGATGACGATTTGATTTTAGAACCATTACAATGTTCAACCATAAAAAAGAAATTGTTAGAGAAAGAAGAAGTACCCATTATGATAGCCATTTCTGGGATAAAGTAGTGAAAACATTATTTATTTCTGGAGTGGCTATCATTTTACTTACAGTTGCTATAAAATGGTTAGGATTTTTAGATTAGATAACAATTGTTTCATTCATCTAAAAGCAACTGCCGGCCTTCAAATTCCTTTTGAAGGCCTTTTATTTTTACATCAGGTCTTTTGTTTTTTCTTCTTGGCAGCAGGAAATAGCACATTATTCAAAATAAGTCTATACCCCGGCGATGTTGGATGCAGGTCTAATTCCGTTTTAGGGTCTCCTACTCTATGTTGGTAGTCCTCAGGATCATGGCCGCCGTAGAATGTCCACATACCTTTGCCTTTAACTCCATGTATATAACGAGCCTCTCCATTTGATTTGTTTTCGCCAAGCACCAACACCGTAGATTTAATGGTATTTCTGTCAAAACTGGTAGTTTGCCCCATAAATCCTTTGACCAATTGCGTATGATTCTGGCACAACATAGTTGGTACCGGATCCCACTTTGCAGAAAATTCCTGTAATGAAAAGTAATCTTCCGTTCTAGCAATACTGCGTTTGTTGGTCATATCAATAGATGAGAACTCATACTCCTCCGGATTGCGTACCAATTCATAATCTTTAAAAGCAAATGTTTTGGAAAAATCTATTCTATTTTGGTAGTTATTATCCGAAGGATCACCATCAAACATGGGTTCGCAAATATCAACGCCTTCAGCAGACAAAGCTATATCAAAACTATCCGTAGCAGAACACATGGCAAACATAAATCCACCACCTACAACATAATCTCTAATTCTTAGGGCTACTGCCAATTTTTCTTCAGAAACCTTACTATAACCCAGTTTAGCAGCTAATGTCTCAGAATATTTTTTGCCCTCAATATACCAAGGAGCCATTCTGTATGCTCCGTAAAATTTGCCGTATTGACCTGTAAAATCTTCATGATGCAGGTGTAACCATTCATATAAAAGTAATTTATCCGTAAGGACTTCTTCATCATAAATCACGTCGTAAGGAATTTCAGCGTAATTCAAAACCAATGTTACTGCATCATCCCAAGGCATTTTATCTTTTGGAGAATACACAGCAATTTTAGGTGCTTTTTCAAGAACAACTGCTTCCATATTTTGTGATGGACTAGCAATCAATTCCAATATTTGCATAGCTTCAGTATCAGAAATCACCTCATACGAAACACCTCTTATATTACATTCATTCCTAAACTCTTGCACATCTTCCAATAAAAAGGAGCCACCTCTGTAATTGAGCAACCACTTTACATTATGACCTTTTTGCAATGAAAGATAGGTGATTCCGTATGCTTTTAGATGATTTTGTTGTGAAACATCATCCATAGGAATAAGAATGAATGACGCAAACGAAAAGTGAAACGTCAATAAAAAAAGTAATGGTAAGAAGTTTTTCTTAGAACGGTACATCAGAATCATCATCGTCATCAGAGCCAAATACATCTTCTGCCTTCGGTAAAATACCCGGAGTTATAAAATCGTTCATTTTAGATTGGAATTCTGTAGCAAAAGCTTCTTCCAAATTAGCAAATTGCGCCAAATGTCCGGTAAATTTCAATCGGATATTATCCAACCCTCCATTTCTGTGCTTAGCTACAATAAATTCAGCTTGCCCCTCACATGGTGTGCGCTCTTCATCATCCCACTCAGTCATACCATAATATTCTGGTCTGTAGATAAACGAAACAATATCAGCATCCTGTTCAATAGCTCCTGATTCACGTAAGTCTGACAGTAAAGGACGTTTGCTGCCTCCACGTGTTTCCACGGCTCTGGAAAGCTGAGAAAGTGCAATTACAGGAATATTCAATTCTTTGGCCAACGCTTTCAAATTACGTGAAATGGTAGAGATTTCCTGCTCTCGGTTTCCACCACCTTTTGAGGTAGGGCCCGCAGTCATCAACTGTAAGTAATCTATAATTATAAGTCTAACATCATGTTGGGATACAAGTCGCCTTGCTTTGGCACGTAGATCAAAAATAGAGAGCGAGGGGGTATCATCAATAAATATAGGTGCTTTGGAAAGGTTTTTAACTTTTACGTTCAATTGCTCCCACTCGTGTGGCATCAGGTCTCCTTTTCTAAGTTTCCCTGAAGAGATTCCGGTTTCACTAGAGATCATCCTTGTAATTAACTGAACCGAAGACATCTCTAAAGAGAAAATGGCCACTCCCACTCCAAAATCTATAGAAATATTTTTGGCCATTGACATTACAAAAGCTGTTTTACCCATACCCGGTCTTGCCGCAATGATAACCAAATCTGAAGGTTGCCAACCGGAAGTTAGTGCATCCAGTTTTGTGTACCCGGATGGCACACCGCTCATACCTTCTTTTTGAGATATCTCTTCTATCTTTTTAATAGCCTGTGAAACAAGCCCTTCGGCAGCTTCGGAACTTTTCTTTAAATTACCTTGCGTTACTTCAAAGAGTTTACTTTCAGC
>JAGQYU010000335.1:0-182 GCA_020435885.1 Flavobacteriaceae bacterium | reverse complement strand
CCTACACCGTCTAATTTCCCTTCTTTACGTAATTGATTGGAAACCGTTAGTAAATCAATAGGTTCAGATTCATTGAACAACCTAAACATTGCGTCAAAAATATCTTGATGAGCCTGTTTGTAAAAGGCTTCGGCATGTAAAATATCAATTACATCATCAACCCCTTTTTTATCAATCATCAT
>JAGQYU010000334.1 GCA_020435885.1 Flavobacteriaceae bacterium | reverse complement strand
CAAGAGTTGGTGAAACTCCTGAATTCAGTAACAGTATTAACCTCATTGCTTTTAATGATTCTAAGAATTTGGATAAAGAATCACTTACAACTACCAATAAACCAATAGCTGTCTTTTTTTGGCTTTCTACTTGTGGGCCTTGCATAAAAGAGTTAAATGCTTTGAAAAAACTCCCTGAATTGGAAGAACTAAAAGACAAAGCAATTATAATGGTAATATCTGACGATCAATCTAAGAACTATGCTACGGCTAAGGCCATTGCAAAAAAACATAATTGGCCGTATGATATGTATTTTGATAAAGGATTTGTACTTAGACGTAATTTGCTTCTTAACTGGTTTGGAGTACCCCAAGTTATGGTGCTTGATAGCAACAAAAAAATTGTTCTTCATAAATTTGGTTACAAAACCGGTGATGAAAAAACAGTAATTGCTAAGTTGTCAGCACTTATAGGTAATTAGTTTTTTTACAACTTTTATCAAGAATATATTCCATTCTTAAAAAGGATGTTTTAACTATACTATGTTAAGAAATAACTTTCTAATTACTTGAAAACAACTAAAATTACAACTAACTTCGCTTAGCGGTGGATATAGCTAATTAAAACAAGTCCATATCCATAAACATTAGCAAATATTTTAACCCAACAGAATGAAACTACTTCTTATAATTCCAATATTTTTCTTTTTTGCATGTAATAATGTCCAAAATAATAATAAGTATTTAGCGCCGCAAAAATCAGTTATTATAAATGAAAACGTATTAATAAAAAATTCGGAAGCAAAAGAATTATATGAAAAAGGCATCGAGTTATTTGAAAAAAGTGATTACTCTAACGCTTTTGAATCTTTTAACAAAGCCAATCAAATAGAACCTAATAATGTTATCATTTTAAATGCTCTGGCTAACTTGCACAATCAATTTGGCAATAAATCTGATGCTGAAAATTTATATAAAAAAGCAATTACTTTAGACAGCTCATATGTAATAAGTTATGTAAATTATGGAAAGCTATTAATTCAGAATAAAAGTTTTAATGAAGCAAATGAAATTCTTATAAAAGGTTTAAATGAAAAACCTTCAAATTCAGAAAAAGCTTCTCTTTACTTTAACTTAATGGTAACAATGGTTAATACCGGAGAATGTGAAAAAGCAAAAGAATATGGTCGATTGGCTGAAAACAACGCCGAAATTACTGAACAAAAAGAAGATATACTTTATTGGATTGCCAAAATTGATAGTTATTGTAAAAAATAAAAAACAGTTGCTAACAGCGGTTTTAAGAAATTGGGGTTTAAGTGTTTAAGCCGGTTGCCTATTTTCCGCTGGAAAATCTCTATTTTAGCAGAACAAAACCAATCACGAACTTCTTAAAACCGCGGGACGTTAAGCGAATAATAAAAGCCTCAGAATTCTGAGGCTTTTATTATTATTCCAAAAATCCTTTTTTACGTAGTAAAGGCTCAATTTGCGGTTCACGTCCTAAAAAGTCACTATATAATTGCATACCGGGTTT
>JAGQYU010000065.1:18472-26314 GCA_020435885.1 Flavobacteriaceae bacterium | reverse complement strand
ATTTTTGATAAACCTGTTTCTACAAAAAGTTCTCTAAGATTTTTAATGGAATCGTTCACCTCAATAGCTACAATATCAGTTCTTGGTATCATGGCTTCGCGGGCACGCACATCATGAAAATCCAATGCATTTTGAAATATTTGTATTTCGGAATCTACTTCTTCATTCACCGTTTCCAACTGTTCGGTAATATAATTGCCTAATTCTGCCTTGGTAAATGCCAATTGTACATTGTCTGCCGATGTTTTGAAGAATACTTTAAGAACAGTGTCGGATATAAAAATGATAAATTCTGAAATTATATAAAAAATGATAAAAAAGATGTATGCAGGTATGGCAAAGATTTTTAAAGCCTCATTAGAATAAATTCTGAAAATGGCTTTGGGTAAAAATTCTGCTGTTATTAAAATGATAAGTGTTGAAATAATAGTTTGTACCAGTAATATTATAAAATCGTTTGGTAGAATAGGTTTTAAATATGGCATCAATAATTCCCCCATAAAATAACCATAAACAACTAGTGCAATATTATTGCCAACCAACATGGTTGTAATAAACTTGGAAGGTTTTTCGGTAAGTTTATGTAAAACTTTGGCCAAAAAATTACCTTTCTTTTTTTCCAGTTCAATATGCATTTTATTAGATGAAATAAATGCAATTTCCATCCCTGAAAAAAAAGCGGAAAGTATTATGGAAACAACAATTATGAAAAGTTGTAGTTCCAACAGTTATTGATTTTGATTTGTATTTCTTTCTTCAAACCGTTTTCGCATTCTTTTTTTAAAGAAGTACATAAAAATTGCTAAAACACCAAAGCCAATAATTAAGTATGCTTTTTGTGGTTCGGTATTTAATCGGGTAAAACCATCAACAAAAAGAACTACAGCTATTACTAGATAAGCGTATTCAAAAAATTTCCAAAATTTTGTCATCAATCTTTAATTTCAGTTACATAAACAGTACCGGAAATATCTTTCATAGTTACTTTAGAAAGATCTTCGTTAGATTCAAAACCTTTACCGTGTATGGTATCTGTTTTTGTTATTAATTTAAAAGGTTTTTCAGTATAAATATAGTGAGTTGTTTGATCCCAAAAAAGTTGCTCGGTATATAATTTACTTTTGTCTTTATAGTTGATTACCACTACATTGTCATTAACTTCTGAGATGCCTGTTTTGGTATATGTTTTACAATAATTTGCCATTAGAGTAACGGAATCGCCAAATTTATCAAAATTTGTAATCATTATTCCTTCAGGGAACTCTTGGTAAGGTTGTTCTTTTCGGTTGGAAAAATCATTTAATAAAGGTGAGATGAGTTTTGTTTTAACTCTGCCGGAATCTGTATGTACTAAATTCACATTTTTAGCTACGCCAATAGGTAGGTTCTTATCGGCCAAAAAGTCTTGCACTTCTTTGATATCATTACCACATGAAATTAGAGCAATGATAAAAAAGAAAAACAAAGAAACTTTTAATAAATAAAATAATCTTTTTTTCACGATGCAAAACTAAGGAATTTTTACTGTTTCATTGATCCAACAACCGATATGAAAATTGGTTTTATGGAATGTTCTAAGTTTTGTACTAGGAGCACTTTCCATATACGATTTAATATATTTATTAGCCAATGCAGTTAAGCTAGGGTCAACTTCTTTTGCTTTTTTGGCTTTTTCTGCGGCTGCAACATAGACCATTCTTTTACTGAATTCGTCATTACCACAATAGTAAGCACTTCTAGCATAAGCAGAGGCAATCAACAGGTAGGCTTTGCCCATATTGGGTTGGTATTTTAACGCTTGTTTAGCGTAACTTGCCGCTGTATGTGGACTCTTTATCCGGTAAATCATTCCTATTTTATACAGATAATCAGCTTTGATATAAGGGTCAGTTTCTTCTTCAAGCATTTTTTTATAATTAGGGAGTCTATTTGGATAATCTTGAACTTTGCAAATAATCATAATATTAATGTCAGAAGGAGTCGCTAATTTTAAGTAAGCTTCTTCAATTTTTCTGAAGATGTCATTTTCAGTACATTCATAAAATGATAATTTAGTATAAGCTCTTTGTAGCCATGCATAATTATTTTCATTTTTTTTAAAACCTCCATTATAGAGTGGTGTTAAATTAGAGCAATCGGTATAAATTGAATTAAAAAAAGTGTCTTCAATAAAAAATAGTTTGTACCCTAAATTCTTTAGGGAAATTTCTAAATTTTTTTTACGTTTTTTCTCCGAATCATTTAATTCAAGGTTTTGCTCTTTACTTTTAAGTGAGTCTAATTGTTTGGTTAACTCTAATATTTCATTTTCAGTTGATACAGTAAGGTTATTATAAGTTTCAATTACTTTTTCTGGATGAGATAATTTGTATCTATTAACAATTTCTTTAAAAAAAATATCAGAATTTTTTGCATTTAAACCTGAGGGGTTAATATTATAAGCAATGTGTATTTTTTTAAAAATTGAATCTTTTGGTGCTCCCCTTTTATCTAAAGAACTTGCCCACAGGTTATAAATTTTTGCTAAGTTTTGAGGAAAATATTGTATTCTTTTAATATAAATAGAATCAATAAGACTTTTGTAAAATTCTTTTTTAACACCTATTATAGTATCTGACAGATATTTATATTCAACAATTTTCTCGCCGACTGTATAAATTGATAAATTTTCATTAGGGCAATTATCATAACACCATTTCCATGGTTCATAAGCTTTGTGATAATCTTTGTTTTTGACGAATTTGTAAAATTTTGCAATATTGTAATTGCAAGAGTCTTTATATTGAGAAAAAGCATTCCCAAATACGAGCATAGCTACTAATATTTGAAAATGCTTTTTCAATATGTAGAAATTTTAATTTCTTATGGAATTTTCACAGTTTCATTAATCCAACAACCAACCCTGTGTGAAGCACCAGATTGTTTTCCTTCAGTAAATATAAGTTTTGTAGAAGGCGCACTACCCATATAACTACTAATATATTTACTAGCCAATGAACTGATACTTGGGTCAACTTTTTTAGCCATGGCAGCTTTATTAGCAGCGGCAACATACACCATCCTTTTTTCAAATTCTGAAGTTCCGCAACTGTTGGCACTTGCGGCATAAGCTGATGCTATTAATAAATAAGCTTTACCCATACTTGGCTGATAATTCAATGCTTGCCTAGCATAGCTAGCAGCTACGGAAGGGTTACCTTTTCTATAAGTAGTACCAATTTTATATAGATATTCAGCTTTTTTATAAGGATTTGTTTCAAGGTCTACAGCTTTTTTCTGATATTTTAATGCTTCAGTCTTGTTACCTCTTTCTTCTAATACTCTAGCATAGTAAACATACGCTTCAGGTGAAGGCTCGGCATGTACATACGCTTCTACCAATTTTGGGAAAATAGGGTCATCTGTACATTCTTTAGCATTTAATCTTGAAGCAGCTCTACGTAACCATTTGGCATCTCCTTTTTTCTCTTCGAAATTCTTGTTATAAAGAGGAATTAATCTTTCACAAGTAGCTACTTCGCCAAGAATACCATCCAATACATCCTCAACCTGACCGAGAGCCTTTAAGTTGATTTCGTTATTTTTTCTTGTTCTTGATTCTTTGGCAGTTAATTTAACACCAGTAGAATCTTTTGCGTTTAATTTATCAGTTTCTTCTGTTAAATCATTAAGTTTTACATTAACAGCCTCCATCACATCATCATAGGTATCAAATACTTTTTGAGTATCAGAATCTTTATATCTATTAGTAACTTCCTGAAAATATTTAGCTAAATTCTTAACGCTCATATCTGCAGGATCAGCTTTAAAGGCGGCATCTAATTTTTCAAAAACTTGTTGGCCGGATGCACCTCTTTCTTCTAAAGAGATAGCCCAATCACTATAAACTTTTCCTAGATTTTGTGGGAAATGTTTAATACGTTGTTGGTAAACATCATCAATTAATTTACCTGCAACGGCTTTTTGATCTGCAGCAGCTTTTTCATACCTGTCTTCAGCAATTTTTAATCCTTGCGAATAAATAGAAATATTAGAAGCAGGGCAATTATCAAAGCACCATTTCCATGGCTCATAAGCTGCGTCATAATTTTTAACCTTTGCATATTCATAGAAAATAGACAAGTTTGTTCTGCATTTTTCAGCTTCAGCCCCATACTTGTCTTGTGCATAAATGTTGCCTACTCCTACTAAAAGGAACAAGCTCATTGCTAAGATTGTAATACTCTTTTTCATCATCTCGGTTTTAAAAGTTAATTTAATGTTCTCTTTTGGAACCATTTGTCATTTAATGTTAAACTGAGGCGTAAGTTAATATAATTTTCTTTAACAAGTCCATTATTCTTTTCACCTCTTTTACCAAACTCTAAACCTAAGTTTAGATTAGACAACTGTTGCCCAACTGGTAATCCTACTCCAAAAGACATGCCAAAATCATTTATTGAGGTATTATCTACTACCAACCCCGTTTCTTTATATTTTACACCTGCCCTGTAAGTAACTCGTTGCCAGTAATTTGAGATAGAATTGTATTTAGGGGTATAAAAGCCTCCAAAAGAAATTCTGCTGGACTTATCGTATGAAATTTTTGTATTGCTGTTTAAAATACCATCTTCAAAATTTAAAGCATTTTGAAAACTATATTCTACGCCTGCATACCATTTATTTTCTTCACCTATACCCAAACCTAAGGTAGTTCTTAATGGTTTTTTAATAGTAGAATTGATAGAATTATTAACAAGTGTATCTCTAGGGCTCTCAATATCAGTACTTGTATTGACTAAAGTATAAAGATATTCATTACCTTCATTTTTCAGATTACTTTCTAAATCTATTACAGCACCTGTGCTTAGCATTAGCTTTTCGTTAAGTTTTGTATCGTATTGAGCGCCAATTCTAACATTGAAGCCTTTGAGCGTAGATTTTGTTTTGTGCATGGTTGCCAAAATCACTTCATCTCTTCTGTTCAACAATTTATTTTCTATGTTCCCGAAAATATAAGAACCTTCAATCCCAACATTAAAATCTTTAAATAAATTGATACCAAAGCCTGCAAAAACTTTATTGGTACCGCCTTCGCCAGTATAAAGATTTACTTCTGTAAGAGTATCTTCATCATCTCTAAACTCTTCTGTTAAGGAATATCCTACGGTTGTATTGGGCTGTAAACCGAATGAAAACGCGGCTTTTTCACTCACAGGAAAACCTAATGCCAAATACGATAATGCTGAAGAAGATGCTGATCCGCTATTGGTACCATCGGTTATTCTTAGTAATTTGCTTTCTACTCCTAATGAATAATTTGTAAGTCTTAGAGAGGCTAATGAAGCCGGATTGGAAAAAGAGAGTTTTAAAGGGTTTTTGTAAGCAACGCCTATTTCTCCCATATGAATTTCTTCAACTGTTTTGTATGAAGTTTCCTCGCCAATTCCAAAAAAAGAATAGGGAGAAGTATTGTTTTTTTGTGCTGTAATTATAGCTGATGAAAGAACAAATACAAATAAGGTAATTCTTTTAATCATTCGTCAATGTTGTATGTCAAAATACTGTTTAATCCTACCAACAAAAAATTTGGATTGGCAAATATGGTATTTTTTAACTTTTTAGCCAAGAAATTTGTGTCTCCACCTGTTAAAACTACTGTTAAAGTTTGATATTTATCAATATATTGATTTATAATACCTTCAATTTCGTTTACTACACCGTTCAAAATACCGGAATGAATGGAACTTTGTGTATCAGTTCCTATCAATTTAAAATCATCTTTTTCTAATAAAGGAAGATTTGCTGTAAAAGTATGTAATGATTTGTACCGCATATCAATACCCGGAGAAATAGCTCCACCTAAATATTCTTTATTTTCAGTCACAAAATCATAAGTTATACAAGTGCCGGCGTCAATTACCAATACATTTTGTTTAGGATATTCGTTTACGGCTGCACTAGCCAGAGCAATTCTATCAACTCCAAGTGTAAGCTGGGATTTATAGTTATTGATAAATGGGACTTTTGTAATATTATCTAACCTTATAAAGTTTTGGAAACCAATTTCTTTTATAAAATTAGTGTCAAATTTAGTAACAGAAGAAACAATACAGTTAGTTAACGGAAACCTTTTTTGAAGCAATTTAACCTCGACAATTGTATTTTCTATAGTAATGGTGAGCTTTTCCAGAAGCTCATCATTATTAAAAATGGCTATTTTGGCTTTGGTATTACCAATGTCAATAACTAAATTCATTTGTTTTTACTAGGGCTGTAAAAGTACAAATAGATTTTTTACATTTTGTTTTGAAATATATTAAATTAAGATTTATATTTGCATCCGCTAAAAAGCAACTGGTACCTTAGCTCAGTTGGTAGAGCAAAGGACTGAAAATCCTTGTGTCCCTGGTTCGATTCCTGGAGGTACCACGTTTAAAACCCGAACATTAGTTCGGGTTTTTTGTTCTCAGAAAGTAAGGAAAATTTATAATTTCTTAACAACACCTTCTTTCTCTAAAGAGGTGATAATCTCTTTAACATAATCATCAACGGTATCGGTTACAGTTGAAGGATCAATAATATCAATATAACCAATCCATACTAAGGATCTTTCATCATCGGAACTAATATTATATAAAGAAGTTTCTACATGATAAATTTTATATATATCATAATATTCCGGATGAAAATAGATGTCTTGATTGATAAAATAATAGTCTCTAAAGCCATGCCTTCTGGAGTAAATATTGTAATACTCTCTTCTTACAACTTTTTTCTTTTCAATTCCTTTGATTGCAGTAACCATTACAGCATCAAATCCTTTATCTCTAAGCATTTTTACCAAAGTACTAATATCTTCTTCCGTTTTTTTGGCATGGGTAAAATCAGGAGAAAAAATATCAAGGCTTTTAACAATATTAAACCCTCTGCTAGCAAGTTCAGCACTTAATTTTTGCTCAAATAAAGTACGAGCACTAATATGCTCTGTCATTCCAACTACCAATAATTTAGTAGGGTTAAAAGTAGTTGATTGCGGATTTTTCCAACTTTCTACTAGCCTGGTAGAAGAGCAGCCAAGCAATAATCCAATTGCAATTAATAAAACTAACCTTTTCATAGTTCAGCTATTTAGTTGTACGTAAGTTACAACTTGTTAATAGCTAATAGCAATGATATTGCTCAACAACTTATGTTAAAATAAATGAAAAAGCCTTAATATAAGGGCTTTATTTATAACATTTTCAAGTTGATGATCTCTTGCTCGGTAAGAAGCCTCCAATGACCTCTTGGAAGATTTTTTTTGGTAAGACCGGCAAAAATAACTCTATCTAGCTTTATGACTGTATAACCAAAATGCTCAAAAATTTTACGAACAATACGGTTTCTGCCAGAATGTATCTCAATGCCTACTTCGGTTTTCGATTCATTTTCTATATATGAAATAGCATCTACAAATACCATTTTACCATCTAACATAAAATTCTCAGAAATCTTTACCAGATCATTTTTTTCTAATTTTCTGTTAAGAGAAACATGATACAGTTTTCTAACCTTATGCTTAGGATGTGTTAGCTTTTTAGCCAACTCGCCATCATTGGTAAAAAGTAATAATCCGGTAGTATTTCTGTCTAATCTTCCCACAGGATAGACGCGTTCAGAGGTTGCATTGGCTACCAAATCCATTACGGTACGCCTGTCACGGTCATCATCCATAGTGGTAATGTAATTTTTAGGCTTATTTAAGAGCACATAGCGTTTACGCTCCGGAGAGATCAATGAACCATCAAAGCGAACTTCATCAGACGGGTTTACTTTATAACCCATTTCAGTAACCACTTTTCCGTTAACGGTTACACTGCC
>JAGQYU010000065.1:0-18403 GCA_020435885.1 Flavobacteriaceae bacterium | reverse complement strand
AGCCTAATTTCAGTGGGTTCATCAAGAGACTTTTTAGGAGCTTCCTTTTGTACTTCTTTTTTAAATTTAGAAGGTCTGTTTTTTTGAAAAGAAGGTTTGTTGGTTTTGTTGTTTTGTTTTTGAGAAGGATTGTCAGCGTGTCGTCCTCTCGACGAGTTTTTTCTAATTGCCATGGTTAAAAATTTCGGCAAAGATACATGGAAATATCAATAAACCAACTATTTACATAATTCTCTTTATAATTACGGAAGCATCTATCAGCGCCAAGCTAAAAACACCTGCTATAATCAATATTTTTAAGAGTGTGTGAAGTATCAAATAGTCCTTTTTGTTTTTTGATCTCCAGAGGAATATTTCAAAAATAAGTAATAGTAAAATGGAAAAATAAAAGTAATACCTCATATAACCTATCTCAGGGTATTTCATTAAAAAATAAATAGGCGGTAGGGTAAAAAAGGTTATCAAAGTAATGAGCATTTTGGTAAAATACTCTCCATATTTGATGGGGATGGTTACGTAGTCCGAAACAATATCGCCTTTAATGCTTTCAAGGTCTTTTATGAGTTCTCTAATAAGTAGTACAAAGAATAGAAAAGAGGCATGTGTAAAAATAATGGTAGAAAAGTTTTTATAGTACACAAAAATGGCGAAAAAGGGTAGCAAAGATAGTGTTGCTGCTGAAAATAACTTTACTAATGGATACGATCGTAATTTATGTGAATAGAACCATATCAAAAAGATATAAATAGCGAAGAAAACAGCAGCCTTCCACGATACTAAAAATCCAAATCCAAACCCTAAGAAGTTGAGGATAAAATATATAGTGAGTTTGGTTTTTTGTGTAACAATGCTGTCTATTTTAGTTTTTTGAGGCCTGTTAATCAGATCTTTATCAGCATCATAAAAATTATTGATAATATAGCCGGAAGCTACTACGCAAATGGTTGCCAATACAATAAAGTAGAGATCTAAGTCAAGCAATATTGTTTTTAATGATTTTTCAGGGGCAAAAATAAAAATAGAGGCTAAGTACTGGGCCAGCACTATAACAGCAATATTGTAACCTCTAACAACAGAAAGCAGGCTTAAAAATTTGTAAAAAAACGAATAATTTTTGGGTTCTTTTGGCGTGTTATTTTCAGCTATTTTTAATAGATCCATTTGATCGTCTTAAAACCTATACACCAATTCCAGTTTGTAATTTTTAAGTAATTGTTGTGCTTTTTCGTAATCTTGCGTAAAACCTAATATGTAGCCACCACCACCAGAACCACATAGTTTTAGATAGTAAGCATTGGTATCAATGCCCTGCTGCCAAAGTTTGTGGAAAGCCTTGGGTATCATAGGTTTAAAATTATCAAGTACAACTTTAGAAAGTTGTTTTACGTTGCCCAACAATGATTTTACATTGCCATGTAAAAAATCGTCAATACAAGCATCAGTATAATTGGCAAAATCTTCACTCAGCATTTTTCTAAAACCTTCATTTTTCATTTTGTTCATAAAGATATTTACCATCGGTTCCGTTTCACCAACTTGCTCAGAATCTAATAAAAATACGGCTCCTTTGCCTTCTTTTTGCGATGGAATGCCTGTAGGTTCTAAATTGTCTTTTGAATTGATGAGAATAGGAATGCTCAAATAACTGTTCAGTGGATCAAGCCCTGAACTTTTCCCGTGAAAGAACGATTCCATCATTGAAAATATCTCTTTCAACTTCAGTAACTTATCTCTGGTAAGGTTTTCTAAAATGGTAATCTTATCAACGGCATACTTATCGTAAACAGCGGCCACCAAAGCACCGGAACTACCTACACCATATCCTTGTGGAATGCTGGAATCAAAATACATGCCTCTGTCTATATCTCTTGCTAATTCATCCATTCTGAACTCAACCAGATTTGAATCAAGAGTTTTTAAGTAATTGTAAAATCGTTGCAGGTTTGCATTAGACTTTCTGGCTTTTTCAGATAAATTTTTAGACACTTTTAACGCTCCTTGATACGAATTGTAAGGGATAGCTAATCCTTTGGAATCTTTTATAATTCCATATTCTCCAAAAAGCAAAATTTTAGCATAAAATAAAGGTCCTTTCATTTACAGACAATTAGCAGTTTTTGATTTCAATGACAAATATAATAGATTCTACGGTATAACAGGTTGTTAAAACATTAAATTTGTTTAGCACCAAAACCGACCATATCGCAAATATAATGTTGGTTTTGACAATACTTAATTAACTCATTTACAATAAATTTATTGCAAATTTCTTTTTCCTTTTCGGGATATAATACATGTACATTTGCTCCGGCATCTAACGTAAAACAGATGTTAGTTTCGGTTTCTGCTCTGAATTTCCATATTTTTTGGATGATCTCTAACGTGTTAGGTTTCATCAAAATAAAATACGGATCGCTAGTCAGCATCATAGCGTGCAGCGTAAGCGCTTCACTTTCAACAATATGAATGAACGATTTCAAATCACCAGTTTGTAACACTTTACTAAGTTTAGCAAGGTTTTTATTGGCCTGTTTAAAACGCTGTTCAGCAAATGGATGATTGTGCATTAAATTATGCCCAACCGTACTTGAAACTTGCTTTTCACCTTTATCAACCAATAAAATGGTGTCATGGAAATTATGGAAGTTCTCATGGACTTTATGAGGGAATTTTTCTCCAAAAAGATCAGAACTATTTTTAATTTCAGGATGCGTTCCCCAAACAACTAGCGGGCCTTCAATACTTCTTGCAGCGCTTCCCGAGCCCAGACGAGCCAAAAACGAAGCTTTTTGAAAAAAATAATCCTCTGATATAGTTGGATTGATCGTTTTTTCTAAACTCATCATACATAAAGCCAATGCTGCCATACCGCTAGCGGAAGAAGCAATGCCACTACTATGCGGAAACGAGTTTCGGGTTCTAACAATCATGGAATATTCTGTTATAAACGGAACATATTCCTTAATACGGTTTATAAATTGTTGAATTTTAGGTTTAAAATCATCCTTTTGCTGCTCTTCAAAATAAACAGTTATATCCGCATTAGTACTTTTTGTAAATTCAACCGTTGTTTGTGTATAACAGGCATCAAGTGTAAAACTTATGGAAGCATTTTTGGGTAGTTGAGGCTTGCTCTTTCCCCAATATTTTATCAATGCAATATTGCTAGGTGCTTTCCATGTAAAACTTGCGTTTTCCGGAAGTGTATTTTCAGATGCTGTAAAAATAAAATCCTGCTCGGTAGTCATACAATCAATTTATGCAAAGATAGAATTAATTACCTTTGTTTAGTACTTAAATACCTGTGCTTTGAACCGAAAAATTAAACTGATATGGGATTTTAGAGGCCCTGATGCGCTGGAAACCGCTAAGCATCATGCTATGCATTTAAAAGAGTTTGCCACTATGGAAAATTTACACTTTTATGAAGCGGCAACCGAGCAAACTTCTGAACATCATGCGATTGCTTGTATGATTATTGATGAAAAGGATCTGTTAACCTTTAGAGATGCCTTGCATCCACACAGAGCTGTTGTTACAGCTTAAGGCTCAATGATTGTGCTGAATGTAAGGTTTATTCTTGGAGTTGTTGTTTTTTTTGTAGGAGGTAAATGGTGAAGGTGCCGAAGTAGTGGGTGGTGCTGTTAAAAGGGGATAGTAAAGTCTTTATGTTTAATGATTTTGTCACAACATGGATGGAGATATTGGCTTGTTACAGTTGATTACAATTAGCCTGATTAGAAAATTTGTTGGTTTTAAAGAATTTAAATGAAATAAAAGGTCATCAATTTTTTGATACTTTTCAGGTTTTCCAAATAATTTTCCTTTGTACCAAAGAACAAGGTATATTCCGTTTTTTGTTCTTTCACTTTTAAGATATTCTGGTAATTGCTTCTCTAAACCAGATTCTATTTTATTACTATGAGCATTCTTAACTTCTACACATGTTTTTAAAATTTTATTTTGATAAGTATACGAACATAAAAAATCAATTTCTCCATTTGCACTTTCTACTTCTCTAGAAATTTGTATTCCCATAAAATCACAAATGGCTTTGAGCTGGGCCATAATTAAGGGTTGCATATTTGGTTCAGATTTTGGCTTAGAATCATCTGTCCAGAAGTATTTGTAATTACCATGAAGTTCAACATTATTTTTTAGGACAATATTCAATAATGATTCAATAAAACTAGATAAAGTTTTATCTGAAAAAATCTGTGCTTTTTCACATAAATCTCGAATGGGTATGTATTGATCAGATAAGTTAAGTTCATTTAATCTTTCAATAAATTTATTTGATACATTTTGATACGTATCAGGATTAGTTATTGCATATAATCTTCTTAACAATAAAGAATTATTAAATGAATCAATATAATCAACAATAAAAGTTGAAAAGAGATTGATATTTATATCTTTTTTTTCAATACTTATTTCTGAAGAGAATTTATCATAATTTCTATAGAGCGTTTTAACAACAAATTCTTTGTGAGGGTAATAATCACGACCAATTAAAATTTCCTTTTCTTTATAATTAATATCTACAATTTTATCTTCTTTTATTTCGAAATCTGGATGAAACGGTTTCTTTATCACAAAATTTATAAATAGATTTTCATTCGATAAAGAGTGATAGGTATCAGTAAAATAATTCCACCCCATTCCTCCAATACTAAAGTCCTTGTATAATTTATAAATAGGGTCATTTAATTTGTTTCTGATTTTCTCATAGTGAATTAAACAACTATCTGTTAGTTCGAATTTATTGCTATATTCTTTTGCTTTACCAGGTAAACTAAACTTTATAATTGTATAAATTGATTTAGTTTTTAAGTCAGTTTCAGTAAGATTTCCATGATTGGTTTTAAAAGCACCAATTTGAATACTCTTTGGGTTGGTTAATAAAAATTCATTTAATTCTTCTAATTCCTCATCTTTTATTATGCCTTTGAGATTATCTATAGTTTCAACAATATCATTTTTAGATTCAATCAAAAAACTATTATTTAGATAAATTATTTTCTCAATTAATATTTTAATTATTCTTTCATCATCATTTAAATTAATTTCATCTTTGAGATAATAATAAATCTGAAAAATTCTATTGGAAAAAATAAAAAAATCAATTTTTAAACCCAAATAGAAATTTAAAACATTGTACAAAATATTTTTGTCTGCATCTTTTAAAAAGTCTGGGTATTTTTTTTGTTTTTCTTCAAAATCATAGATCAAATCAAAGATAAGATTTAAGCGTTCTTCAATAAAAGCATCAATAAAGACAGTATCTTCAATAGAATAGATGAAATTCTTAATCTCATTAATTAGGAAGGTATTTTCTGCATTTATGATAGCAATCTTGTGATTAAAGTTTAGGCTTTTAAATTCTTTTTCAATGTTTTTAAAGTAGAATTCAAGTCCTATTTGAGAAATTACTTTTTTTAATTCTTCAAAAAATCTCTCAAATACTATTCTTGAATCCTTAAATAGGTTTATTTCTTCTTTTTGCCCATTAATTGTTATACCTAATTTTAATTGGGCAGTTTTTCCTTTGTTATTATAATAAGCGAATGCCTTAACATATTTGAGAATATTTTCAAGTATTATTTTCTCATTTAACCCATCAATTTTGTTTTTTTTCAAATTGATCAAAAAGAATAAAGCATCTTTGAAAAACTGATCTGCTATTGATATGTTAATTGTTTTTGTCATAATTAGGCTTTACTATATAAAAATACAAATTAATTCTACTATTTTAATATTAATCGTATATTTGCGATTAACTATGAGAACATTACAAAAAATAGATTACAGTTCAGAAACGGAGCAATTAGCCAAATTTGCCAAGGCTTTGGGGCATCCGGTACGTTTGGTCATATTAAAGCATTTAAGCACACAAAGCTGCTGCTATACTGGCGATCTGGTAGAAATATTGCCATTGGCACAGTCTACCATATCACAACATTTAAAAGAACTGAAAGATGCCGGACTTATACAAGGTGAAGTGAATCCGCCAAAGATCCGCTATTGCATCGATAAAGAAAATTGGGACAAGGCCAAACATATGTTTGCCGAGTTATTTAAAGAAGATTTTAATAAGATTTCCTGTTGTTAACGTATTGAGGGGGATGTGTATCAAATAATATTTCAAATGAGCAGATTATTTCATCATCCCGTTAACAATAGTGACTCCTCGTAATGACGTTTGAATCGTCATTGCGAACGTAGTGAAGCAATCTGTCAAAGGAAAAAGAGAGATGATACGTTGCGAATTTCTCACAATTATAAAAATTTAAAAAAAATGAAAACAGAACAAGATTTAAAAAAAGTAGTAAAAGACCGCTATGCAAAAATTGCTATGCAAGATAAAGCAGTAAATGCATCATCGTGTTGTGGTGCCACCACACCATCAAATAAAGTGTACAACATTATGATGGATGACTATTCAGAAACCGAAGGTTATGTAGAGGATGCTGATCTAGGTCTGGGTTGTGGATTACCCACGCAATTCGCCAATATAAACACTGGAGATACAGTGATTGATCTAGGTTCCGGTGCCGGAAACGATTGTTTTGTAGCCAGACATGAAACCGGGCCAACAGGAAAAGTTATCGGCATTGATTTTACACCGGAAATGATTAATAAGGCAAGGGCAAATACAGAAAAATTAGGGTACAATAATGTTGAATTCCGTGAAGGAGATATAGACAATATGCCTGTAAGCGACGATATAGCTGATGTAATTGTGAGTAATTGTGTATTGAATTTAGTGCCGAATAAAGCTAAAGTTATAGGCGAAATTTATAGAGTGTTAAAACCCGGAGGCCATTTTAGTATCTCAGACATTGTGCTAGTTGGTAATTTGCCAGATGCTTTACGTAGTGATGCAGAAATGTATGCTGGTTGTGTGGCAGGAGCCATTCAAAAGGACGATTATTTAAATCATATTAAGGAAGCAGATTTTGAAAACATAACGCTTCAGAAAGAGAAGACCATTTCAATACCCGAAGATATTTTATGTAAGTATTTGTCTGAAACTGAAATCAAAGAATTTCAAGCAGGCCAAACAGGTATTTTTAGCATTACAGTGTATGCAGAAAAACCTGGGAGTTCTGTAGAAAAACGAAAAATAAAATTATCTGAATTAGAGTCAGGTTCGTGTTGTTCTCCAAGTTCAGGGTGTTGTTAATTTATGTGTCATTGCGAGGAGCTAGCGACGTGGCAATCTGTAAGTTTATAAGCGGATTACTTCGGTCATTGTATTCCCTCGTAATGACGAAAGATTTTAAAAATGAAAGCCAAAATCTATAAGAACATACGGGATACGATTTCATCTTTAGATACAACTTCAATTCCTGAAAAACGGAAACCTGTTTTACAGCAATTGATCGATTATATTCAGCAAAAAAAAGATGCTAATGAAAACATCCTTCTAAATTTTATTTGTACGCACAACTCACGGCGCAGCCACTTCTCACAAATCTGGGCACAAGCTATAGCGGCTTATGTAGGCTTAGAGAATGTTCATTGTTTTTCAGGAGGTACCGAAGCTACTGCGTTATTTCCAAAGGTGCTAGAGACGTTGGAAGATCAAGGGTTTCAAATTAAAATAGCTGAAGAAGGTGCTAACCCTACCTATCATATTTTATTTGCTGAAAATAGGGCGCCTATTGTTGGGTTTTCGAAGGTGTATGATCATTATTTTAACCCTTCTTCCGATTTTGTTGCCGTAATGACTTGCTCACATGCTGATGAAAATTGTCCTATAGTTATAGGTTGTGATAAGCGTATAGCGTTGACGTATGAAGATCCAAAATTGTTTGACGGTACTCCCCAGCAAGCAGAAAAATACCGTGAGCGGAGCCTCCAAATAGCTACAGAACTATTGTATGTATTTTCAAATATCAATTAATGGCAGCTAAAAAATTAAACTTTTTAGACAAATACCTAACGTTATGGATTTTCTTAGCCATGGCAATAGGCGTAGCTATCGGTTATTTCGTACCGTCTTTTGCTCAGAAAATTGATTCTTTTAGCAGTGGTACAACCAATATTCCTATTGCCGTCGGACTTATTTTAATGATGTATCCACCCTTGGCAAAAGTAGATTATGCCCTACTTCCAAAGGTGTTTAAAAATGTAAAAGTACTATCCATTTCATTATTGTTAAATTGGATCATTGGGCCTGTGTTGATGTTTGTGTTGGCTATTACTTTTTTGCGAGGCCATCCTGATTATATGGTGGGCCTCATTTTAATCGGTTTAGCCAGATGTATTGCTATGGTATTGGTATGGAACGATCTTGCCGAAGGAAGCAGTGAATACGGCGCAGGATTAGTAGCGTTGAACAGTATTTTTCAAGTGTTTGCCTATAGTTTCTACGCATGGTTGTTTATTACCAAGTTGCCGCCTCTTTTTGGTTTTGAAGGTGCTATTGTAGATATTTCTATTGCTACCATTGCAGAAAGCGTAGCCATTTATTTGGGTATTCCCTTTTTACTAGGTTTAGTAAGCAGAGCCTTATTAGTAAAAGTGATGGGCGAAGAATGGTACATGCAAAAATTTATTCCAACAATATCGCCAATAACATTAATAGCATTGCTCTTAACCATTGTGTTAATGTTTTCCCTCAAAGGGGAATTGATTGTTGAAATTCCGATGGACGTTGTGATTATTGCCATTCCATTGCTCATTTATTTTGCCATAATGTTCCTTATCGGATTTTTTATGAGCAAAGCTATGGGTGCAACGTATGACAAAAATGCTTCTATTGCGTTTACTGCAGCGGGTAATAATTTTGAACTGGCTATTGCTGTAGCCATTGCTGTTTTTGGCTTAAATTCAGGTGAGGCTTTCGCCGGAGTTATTGGCCCTTTAGTAGAAGTTCCTGCACTGATTTTGTTAGTAAAAGTTGTTTTTTGGTTGCGAAAGAGGTATTATTGAATTCTTGTCATTGCACCATAGCCTTTCCAGCAATATAGCCGCCAGTCCACGCATTCTGAAAGTTAAAACCTCCGGTAACAGCATCAATATCAAGCACTTCTCCGGCAAAGAAGAGATTTTTATGAAGTTTGCTTTCAAAACGCTTAAAATTTACCTCTTTTAGATCAATACCACCGGCAGTTACAAATTCTTCCTTAAAAGTACTTTTACCGTTGATCTCAAAGATAGATTGAGTAAGTAAATTAGCCAATTGTTCCAAATCACTTTTTGAAAGGTCTGCCCAGTTTTTATTTCCTGAAATGGAAGCGTAATTGATTAGTTTTTCCGACAGCCGTTTTGGAATTGCTTCAAAAGGCGAATTTGGTAGTAATTGCTTTTTTGCCAAAGATTTTTTAAAAGAACTTAATTGATTAAAAACAGATTCATAACTTTTTGATAACCAGTTAATTTCAATTGAAAATTGATATTGCTTCTCTGCCAATAATCTGGCACCAAAAGCAGAAAGTTTTAGAATAGCCGGACCGCTTATTCCCCAATGTGTAATGAGTAATGGTCCATTAGTTTCTAGGTTTGTTCCTGTTATTTTTATGGTTACATGTGGTACAGAAACCCCTGGTATTTCTTTTATACGGTTGTCATCACAATTGAAAGTGAATAATGACGGAACTGGCTCAATGATAGTGTGTCTTGACTGATTTATGAGCTTCCAAACATGTGTATTACTTCCAGTGGCAACTAATAATTTATCAGCTAAAAAAACACCATTACTAGTTGTTACTTTCCATTGATTTTCGATCTTTTCAATAGACTCTACTCGATGACTGGTTTTTATGACAATGTTATTTTTAGTTGCGGAATTGATAAGCACATCTACAATACTTTGCGAAGAATTGGATACTGGGAAAACGCGGTTATCTTCTTCAATTTTCAAAGGAACTCCACGTTCTTCAAACCATTGCATGGTATCACCAGTCATAAACTGATGAAAAGGCCCTAGCAATTCTTTTCCTCCTCTAGGGTAGAATGTTATCAATTCTTGAGGATCAAAACAGGCATGGGTTACATTGCATCTGCCGCCACCGGAAACTTTTACTTTTTGTAGTACAGTAGTAGATTTTTCTAGAATGGTGATTTGCACATCACGGTTCTGTTCAGCACATGTGATAGCAGCAAAAAAACCTGCGGCGCCTCCGCCTATGATGACTATTTGTTTAGTCATAAAATCATGTTAGAATAAGGAATAATGGTATTGAACCCTTTTTGTTTGAAGTAAGTTGGAGCGTCTTCATTTCCTGTGGCCAATATAAAATCGCCACCCCAAGCACCTAAACTTTTGGTTTGACCAGTATAATCAGCAAATAGTCGTTGCTGAACAGTTTTTTGTTTAATGATGTTTGCCATGATATTTTCATGTTCTTTTAACAGATGTTCAAAATCAATTAGTGAATTGCAACTACTAATTTTTTTGGTGATGGATGATATTTCCGCTATAGCGGAAGCATTAGTTGCTTTATGCTTTTTATATGCAGCTATGGCTTCTCTGCTATTTTGCTTTTTGTTTAAGTGTACAAAATATAATTGATCTTTGAATGAAGGGTTAAATAAAATTTCATTCACCATAGGTTTTGAATTTTGTAACTGATATGTTATGGGTACATTGTGTTGTGCACAGGCAATATCATAACCACTTCCTCCAAAAGTGTTGAACTGTAACGTAAAAGCATCAATGTTAGCCCAGTTAGCAATATTGTTTATGAGTGTAGAAGAACTGCCAAGTCCCCAATTTTTTGGGAAGGTAAGTTTTGTTTTTATATAAAAACCATGATTATTAGTTAAAAAATTTGGATTTAACTTTTTGGCTTCCAACAAAATATGTTGTAACGTTAAAGCAAAAGAATCATTTCCGCCTTCTTTTTGAGAAGCAAAGGTTTCTGATACAATTTTTAATTGAGGGAGGTCAAATTCAACTTGTAACCACAATTCGTTTTCAGAAGAAAAACTCTCCCATAACAATTTAGGCTCATTGAGCTTTTCTACTTGTAACGATTGACCAAATATTGTAGGTAAAGCCAATGACAAAGCTCCGTCAAGTACTACATATTCCCCGGTAAGCAAAAGTTTTCCGTTACTGTAAAAATGGCTCATTAAGCTCTTTTTCGGTTGTATATAGGCAAAAGTAAGAAAGATAATCCACCAAAGAGGAGTACCATGAGTGTTTGTGCCGTCCACATAATCCATCCAAAGGCTCTGGCAGGGTTTTCGTCTATGTGATACAAAATTAAAGCACTAGCCACAAAAATAGGATAAGTCCCTAATCCTCCATTAGTTAACGCCATGCTTAAACCCCCAACCACAAAGCCTACAATAATAGCACCAAACGGTAGATTTGTTGTTTCCGGCAAGGCAAAACTCACTACATAGAACATTAGCACATACATAGTCCAGATGAAAACGGTATGAAAAATAAAAGGCCATTTCTTCTTCATTTTAAAGATACTGATAGCACCTTCTATTAATCCATTGATAAACGTATTGATTTTTATAAAAAAAGGATGTTTTGAGCTTCTTACAAAACGATAAAAGAAGATTGCCAAAATTCCTAAAACGCCCAATACTATGATGGATTTAATAGAGCTAGATGCTGAGTTTTTGAATAAATATTGTTTTATAAGATCGGCCTGCATAAAGAAAGCTAATCCAATAATAAAAAACAGTAAAATAACATCCGCAATCCGTTCAGCAACAATGGAACCAAATGCTTTTTCTACGGGTATTTTTTCATATTTGGAGATGAGTGTTGCCCTTGTTACTTCTCCTGCTCTGGGAATTAGTAAATTAACTAAGTAGGCCACCATAACCGACATAACCGTGTTTGGAAATTTAGGTTTAAACCCCATGGGTTCTAACATATAATGCCACCTATACGCTCTTGATAAATGACTTAAGGCGCCAAGCAGCAAAGAAAGTACTACCCACCAGTAATTAGCTGTTTTAAAGGAGTTTATAATATCGGTTTTATCTTTTGGTGTTAACTTCGACAGAAAATACCAAATTAAAAAAACTCCCAAGGTCATTGGGAGTATTATAAAGATTGTCTTTTTAATTTTCGGATTCAAATTTTTAAGCCAACGAATTATCTTTTTCGTTAGGGAAAATTACAGTAGGTTGAAACGTTTTTGCTTCTTCAAAATCCATACTTGCATATGATATAATGATGATGATATCGCCTTTTGCCACTTTTCTTGCTGCAGGGCCATTGAGCGTAATTTCGCCACTGCCTCTGGTGCCTTTAATTACGTAGGTTTCAAGCCTTTCACCGTTGTTGATGTTTACTATTTGCACCTTTTCACCTTGAATGATATTGGCGGCATCCATCAAATCTTCATCAATGGTTATGCTTCCGATATAGTTAAGATCAGCACCGGTAACGGTTACTCTGTGTATTTTAGATTTTAGAACTTGGATATTCACTCTTTTGTATTTTGGTTAATTTAAATTTCATTCTACAGTAAGCAAAATGAATGCCAAAATGGTAAACTTCTGATTTCGCCGCAAAGATAATTAATTTAGGGGGATATTATCAATTAGCCGAATGTTATCTGCATAAACGGCTATAAAACCTCTATACTTTGCTTTCCTTCCTTTTCTTTTAGCTGATTTTAAGGTATTTATATCAGCAATATCAAAATATTCTAAGATTAATGTTTGGTTCTTAGCAAATTCTTTTTCTACCCATTTTTTAACTTCAGTGATAGGTTTTTCAGTAAAAAGTTGTTTAGCCTTTTTAAGAGTTTTGTAAATGAATGGTGCCTCTTTGCGTTGTTGCTCAGTTAATCGTAAATTTCTGGAACTCATAGCCAAACCATCTTTTTCTCTGTAAATTTCGCAACCTATAACCTTTACGGGAATATGATATTTTTCTACCAGTTTTTTAATGATTTGAAGTTGCTGAAAATCTTTTTCGCCAAAGTAGGCATTGGTTGGTTTAACAGCTTCAAAAAGCTTTTTTACAATGGTGCCTACGCCATCAAAATGCCCTTTTCTGTGTTTGCCTTCCATTTCTTTTTCTAGACCATCGAAATCAAATTTTTCAGATATAACATTATTGTTATAAATATCTTCAGGTGAAGGAACGTAAACCACATCACATTTTACATTTTTCAAAAGCTCAAGGTCTGATTCTAAGGTTCTTGGATAGTTGGTAAGGTCTTCTTGTTTATCAAATTGTGTAGGATTTACAAAAATGCTCACCACAGTAATGTCATTTTCAGCTTTAGCAGTTTCAATTAATGATACATGTCCTTTATGAAGAGCCCCCATGGTTGGTACCAAACCGATGGTTTTGTTTTCAGCAAGTTTTTTTAACTCATTTTGTAATGACAAAGTGGTATAAAAAACATTCATATACAATGTTAATTAATGTTAAAAGGGAGCAAACTTACTATTTTAAGTTTAAATCTAATCAAAAATTCGTAATTTTGCATATTCTTAATTACAGACGGATTCTATGAAAGATAAGAGGATATTGTATGTGTCATCCGAAGTAGTGCCTTACTTGCCAGAGACTGAAACGGCAAGTACATCTTTTGAGCTTTCAAGACAAATGCACAATAACGGAGCGCAAATACGTATTTTTATGCCAAGGTTTGGTGTAATTAATGAACGTAGACATCAGCTTCACGAAGTGATACGGCTTTCAGGTATGAACCTGATAATCAATGATATGGATATGCCTTTAATTATTAAGGTGGCATCCATCCCTAAAGAAAGAATGCAGGTTTATTTTATTGACAATGATGAGTATTTTAAAAGAAAAGCATTGTACACAGATGAAAAGGGTAACCTTTTTACTGATAATGATGAAAGAGCTATTTTCTTTGCAAAAGGTGTGGTTGAAACTGTAAAAAAATTGAACTGGTCGCCAGATATTATTCATGTACATGGTTGGATGGCATCATTGTTGCCTTTATACATTAGGGAATATTACAAAAATGATCCGTTGTTTAAAGAGAGTAAAATAGTAACCTCTATATACAGCAATTCTTTTAATGGAACGCTGGGCGACGAAATGATAGAAAAAATTAAATTCGATTCTATCTCAGAACAAAAACTGGATTCATTAAAAAAATCAAATTATGATAATTTAATGAAACTTGCTATTGAGAATTCTGATGCTGTTATAAAAGGAAGTAAAGATCTTTCACAAGAAATTGAAGATCACATAATAAAAACAAATACTCCAGTATTGAATTTCCTCAATTCTGAAGATTATTCTGAAGCTTACTCAAATTTTTATCTTACCGAAGTTTTATAAAATAACCACTATTAATTTTTGTATATGACAAAACGATTTGTGAACGCCGTTAAAACCATTGTTGTTTTTTCTTTGATTTTAATGAGCGTTGCAGCATGCGAAAAGGAATTTAAAGATATTGGCGTAGGCCTTGTAGATAACAACCTTTTTGAAACAGAAAAGGCAATTTTTGATGTAATTGCTTACAACGTAAATGTAGATTCCACACGTGTGGATGGAAACCCTCAATATTTACTCGGTAT
Organism: Flavobacteriaceae bacterium; assembly: GCA_020435885.1. Lineage (GTDB taxonomy): Bacteria > Bacteroidota > Bacteroidia > Flavobacteriales > Flavobacteriaceae > Aureibaculum. Next base: position 3,907 of record JAGQYU010000065.1, on the reverse strand, counting down.
TTATAAAAATGATGATTTTGGGTATTTAAAAGCGTCTTTTGTAAGTCAATTGGCATACACTTCCTCAGATTTTGGAGATAATGTTTCTATAGATGCTGTTATTTTGGATATTCCTTATTATGCTACTGCAGAAGAAGATTATTCTGATGGAAAGCCTCAATTTAAACTAGATTCTATAATTGGTGATACTGAAACAACGTATGGTCTATCAGTCTATGAACTAAGCACATATTTAAATAGTTTAGAACCAACAGATCCTTCAAAAACTAAGAAATATTATTCAAACGAAAATTACACAAAGGGTATGCTTTTAAAGAAGTTAGAAGCATTTAAGCCCAATGCCAATGATACTGTTTTATATGTAGAAAGACGTTTCTTAGATGATGATATTTCTACCATTGATGATAGAGACACGATTAAAAAAACGGATCTTAAACCTTCTATTAAAATACCGTTAGACACCACCTTTTTCAGAACACATTTTGTTGACCAACAAGATACAGGCGTGTTTGATTCATATCAGAATTTTATTGAATATTTTAGAGGTATTTTAATTGAACCTCAAGGTACGGACGGTTCATTAATGACACTGGCTATGTCCGATGCAAAAATTACCGTTTACTATACCAATGATATACTTACTGATGAAACTGAAGGTAATGATTTAAATGGAGATGGAGATACAAATGATGAAGATGTTCCAGTAAGGACAAAACAATCAAAAGAGTTTACTGTTTCCGGAATAGCTGCCAATAAATATGAAAGAGACTATACGGGTTCTAATGCACTAATGTCTTTTAATGATGCAAATCCTACAAGTGGAGATGAAAAACTGTATATTCAAGGAGCTTCAGGTTCTATGGCTGTAATTGAACTGTTCAAAGATGTTGACCTTGATGAGATCAGAAATGAAAATTGGTTGATAAACGAAGCCAACCTGACATTTTATATAGATGGTGATGTAGATGCTGACACTAAAGTTCCTGAACAATTGTTCTTATATAATTACGATTACAACTCTCAAATGCATGATGCAATTAGTGAAATTAATTTTACAGGTAATGGAGGCGGTGGAATTTTGTTAAGAGATGATGACAATAATCCTATAAAATATAAGTTTAGTATAACTGATTATGTATCAGAATTGTTGAAAGAGGAAAGTGATATAAAACTGAATAAATTAGCCTTGAAGGTGTTTCATTCAACAGATAATTATGATCCTACTGTATATTTAGATACTATTATTAATTCAAACAGTTGGAAGCCAAAAGGAGTGGTGCTAAAAGGCAATAAAATTTTAAATACAGCTTCAGATTACAACAGTAGAATAAAATTGGAGATATTTTATACAAAAAGTAACTAAACTAATTAAAAAAACATTGCTATGTGTGGAATTACAGGTTACATTGGGTATAGAGATGCTTATCCGATAATTATAAACGGATTACAACGTCTCGAATACCGTGGTTATGATAGTGCAGGAATTGTACTTTTTGATGGAAATCAAATCAATCTAACCAAAACAAAAGGAAAAGTAAGTGATTTGATAACTAAAATAGCTACAAATTCGTTCGATAAAGGAACAGTAGGTATTGGTCATACGCGTTGGGCTACGCATGGAGTGCCAAACGATGTCAATTCACATCCTCACTTGTCTCAATCAGGTAATTTAGTAATAGTTCATAATGGTATTATCGAAAATTATGATACCATTAAAAAGGAACTTATAAAGAGAGGTTATACTTTTAAAAGTGATACAGATACAGAAGTATTGGTAAACCTAATTGAAGAAATTCAAAAAAAGTATGATGTAAAACTAGGGAAAGCTGTTCAAATAGCGCTGAATCAGGTTATTGGAGCCTATGCAATTGCAGTTTTTGACAAAAATAAACCTGATGAAATAGTAGTAGCCCGTCTGGGGAGCCCTTTAGCAATTGGAATTGGAAAAGATAAAAAAGAATATTTTGTAGCTTCAGATGCATCACCTTTTATAGAATACACCAAAGACGCTATTTATCTGGAGGATGAGGAAATGGCTATTATTAGAGTTGGTAGGGAAGTAAGAATACGCAAAATAAAAGATGATTCTTTAGTAGATGCTGATGTTCAGGAATTACAGTTAAGCCTTGAACAAATTGAAAAAGGCGGTTTTGAACATTTTATGCTAAAAGAAATCCATGAGCAACCACATGCCATATCAGATACATATAGAGGGCGTTTGTTAAGAGAAGAAGGCATTATAAAGATGTCTGGTGTTGAAGATAACATGAAAAAGTTGCTCAATGCCGATAGGTTTATCATTGTAGCATGTGGTACTTCTTGGCACGCAGGTTTAGTGGCAGAATATCTCATTGAAGATTTAGCCAGAATACCTGTAGAAGTAGAATATGCCTCAGAATTTAGGTATAGAAACCCTATCATCACCGAAAAAGATGTGGTAATAGCCATTTCTCAATCTGGTGAAACAGCAGATACTTTAGCGGCTATCAAATTAGCGAAGTCTAAAGGAGCATTGGTTTTTGGAGTTTGTAATGTAGTGGGTTCATCTATTGCTAGAGAAACTGATACAGGTGCTTACACCCATGCCGGTCCTGAAATTGGGGTGGCATCTACCAAGGCTTTTACAACGCAAATAACAGTGCTAACACTAATGGCATTGCGTCTAGCTAGAGCTAAAGGAACTATGACCAGCTCTGATTACAGGTATCATTTACAGGAATTAGAACTTATCCCTAAAAAGGTAGAAGAGTTGCTTAAAATAGATGATCACGTTAAGTATATTTCGAATATATACAAGGATGCAACTAACTTTTTGTATTTAGGTAGAGGTTATAATTTTCCTGTAGCATTAGAAGGGGCTTTAAAGCTGAAAGAAATATCATATATACATGCCGAAGGGTATCCTGCAGCGGAAATGAAACACGGACCCATTGCTTTAATTGATGAAAATATGCCAATTGTAGTGATTGCTACCAATAAAGGGCATTATGAAAAAGTGGTGAGTAATATTCAGGAGATAAAATCTAGAAAAGGGCAAATTATTGCTGTTGTTACCGAAGGTGATGTGACCGTTAAGGAAATGGCAGATCATGTAATAGAAATTCCTGAAACTATTGAAGCGTTTACACCACTGTTAACTACAATACCTTTACAGTTATTATCGTATCATATAGCTGTAATGAGAGGTTGTAATGTAGATCAGCCTAGAAATTTAGCAAAGTCAGTTACCGTAGAATAATTTATTTACCATTGAATTCGTTCATGGTATTAGCAATACCGGATGTTCCGAAAGATTTTATAAGATCGTAAGCTTTATCAAGTCTTTCGGACATTTTTTTTGTTTCCTCTTCATCCCATTCTCCTAAAACAAAATCAACTTGTCTTCCTTTAGAAAAATCACTACCAACACCAAACCTAAAACGAGCATAGTTTTGTGTTTGCAATACTGCGTTTATATCTTTCAACCCGTTGTGACCGCCATCACTTCCTTTAGCTTTTAAGCGAAAAGTACCAAAGGGAATATTAATGTCATCACAAATTATTAGAAGATTTTCCAGTGGTATTTTCTCTTTTACTAGCCAATAGTTTACAGCTTTTCCACTTAAATTCATATAAGTAGAAGGTTTTAAAAGCTTAAAACTTCTTCCTTTAAATCTAAAATCAGCTACATCTCCTAATTTTTCTGTAGCAAAGGAAATATCCTCTTTGTTGGCGAAATGGTCTAATACCATAAAACCTATATTATGCCGAGTGTTTTTGTATTTATCGCCAATATTGCCTAGCCCTACAATCAAATATTTCTTCATTGGGTCTTCTTTATTTTCAGTAGAAGTATTGAAAAATGATAATACCTTATCAAATAAATTCATTTAGTAAAAATAAAAAAGCTTCGCATTTGCGAAGCTTT
>JAGQYU010000007.1:2161-6322 GCA_020435885.1 Flavobacteriaceae bacterium | reverse complement strand
AATGCTGATAAACTAATGAAAATGAGCCTATTAATTTTTTGCTATTAGTGCCATACAACGGCGTAATTTTATACAACCATTTTTTCTTAAAAATAGACTCGTTGTAAATTCTAGGACCAATTACCAATCCGTCGTAGAGGTTATAATCTGCATATAAATTGTAAAAAACCTGATTGTAATAAGGGTCTTCAACATCCTTAAAAAAACGGAACTGAATAGGTTTGTTAAATAATCCTTTTAGATTTTTCCAATTGTCTCGTAGGTTTAGTTCAGGGTATAAATATTCGTAATTTAATGAAAGTCTCTTGTAATCACCTTTAGGTATGGCAATAGTTGCTGTAGAGTCAATTCCGGTAAGCCATTTTCTAAAAATAATATCTTTGTTATTAACTGCATAAAGGGCAATAGGTGCTGTAAAATTTCGCTTATTTTTTATGGTGAGATAGACCGAGTCGTTGGTCTTTTTTATCTTTTTTATGGTATAATCTATCTTCTTTTTTGAATGAATATAATTGCCAAAAAACCAACTCAGATCTTTATCAGTCTTATGAATGATAATATCTTTAAATGTATTGCTAGAACAGAGTTGATTAGTATTTTCAGTATAAAACTGCTTGATGCTTTTAGTTACAATACTGTCGTTCAAATACTCGTCTAAATAGCGAAGCCCCAATCCGGCTTTGTATTTATTTACTATTTTTCTGTTGAAATTTGATAATGAATCTGCTCTGGTAGCCAGTGCCTGATCTAGGTTTTGACGGGCTGCAAACTGATAAACAAAAGGGTATTTGTCATTAAAATTGAGTTTGGCCATGGCTGAGCTTTTTATGCCCCATATGTTAGAAATATTGCCCATAGCTTTCACTTCAGGATAATATTCTTCCACATATTTTATCATCAAATAGGTTTGGATACCATCTAAAATCCAACTATCAGTTCTGCGGTTAACCAGTAATGTATTTTCCAGATATTTACGCGTCAAGGCTTTAAACATTTTAATATCCCACTCAAAAGCTCCCGAAAAAGGATTGAGAAATTTTGGAAGCTGATTCAAACCATAAATTGGGTTCTTTTCATAGGTTACATTATTTACCAAAATACTTTTATGTGGATAACTGCCCAAATATTTATTTATAAAAAGAACTTCCCTTTTTATAATGTCAGTTTTTAAATTATGATCGAGTAAAGTGCCATTGACATTTGAAATAACGTTTAAAGAATCGGTTTTAAATGTTTCAAATTCATTTAATAAGCTGATGTTGAGCTCAATATCAACTCTTTGCTCTCCACTTAAATGATATATTGTGTTGAAAGATGAATTAGTTTTATAAGAATTAAGGTCGGAATTTAAAACTACTCCTCTGGGCACTTCAAAGTTTATAGTATAATTAGCAGGATGCATATACAAATCATCCATATTCAGATTGCTCATAAGCTCCCATTTATTAGTGTAAGTAGCCGGAGTTATATACCAATAACGTAGATTATAAGTATTGTTTTTTGTGCCATAACCCGTATATCTGCTATCAGGAACTTTTACAACATAGGTCAATGAAACTGTAACAGAATCATTTGCTTTTATAGGGTTTGTTAAAAGTACTTTTATGATGTCTGGAGATTCTTTATCAATTTCCCACTTATCTGAAACAAAATCAGTTGAAATACTTTTTATGTCTGTATGGCCTCTTCTTTCTTTTTTGGCAAAGTACAGGCTTTTGTCATAATCTTCAATCAGTCTTCTGGAGAGCGGTGTATTCCTATCTTTATAACTGTTAGGCCAATTGTGAAGATAGATGGTATCCAACGTTTCTCCCGTAAGGTTATAACAGGTTATTTGTTGTATGATTTGGATTTCCTTCTTAGCAAAATCTAACTGAGCATCAATTTTAATTTGATCCATTTGAGCATTACTCACAAAGGATAAAAGCAAAAAGACAGCTAGTATGTAATTGAAAAACTTCAAATTATACTTTTATGAATTTTATAGGTTCATGAAAATCGCTATTTGACGAATATAAATAATAGATGCCATTGGGCAAATGGGTTGCGTCAATTTTAATTTCATTATCGGTTACCTTTCTACTGATAACCTGTTGCCCCAATACGTTATAAATAAGAATGCTTTTATTTAAGAGTTGTGGATTTAATTTTAGCGAAAGGAGATCATTAATGATATTGCCATTCGTAAAACGGATCATTTGTTCAGTATGGTAGTTATCATCCGCAGCTAATACCTGATCAGTTTGTAAGCTTAGAATAACAGGTAAATGATCGCTCATATTGTACAGAATGTTTCTGATTGATTGCGAAAATTCTCCCGTACATGAAGTATCATTAATACTCTTGTTAAAGCAATTACCATTATTTCCGTACGCTTTGTAAGAATTATCTACATAAAAAAGTTCAGTACTATTAGTAAGATTTTGTGATAGTAAAATGAAGTCGAACCTGTCATCTAACCCACCTCCGGCGCCATAATCATCAAAAGGAACACTGGATGTTCTAGTAGATTGCGTATGAATATCTGCAAAAGAACTGTTATTGTTCCAATTACCTGGTCTGTTCAAAGGGTCTATTAGTTGAATGGCATTGGTAGGATCGATAAGTTCCTGATAACCATTTTCATTGGAAGTGTAAAAATTAAAATCTCCTGCTAACAGAACATAATGGTCTTTAGGAATTGCTGAGAGATAAGTTGTAAAATCCATAGCCATTTGCAATCTGGCTTCTTCATTATCAACGCCTTGACTTGATTTAAGATGAGCCACAAAAGCATCAATATAAACAGAAGTAGAGGAACTATTTAGCTTAAAAGTATAATGGTTTATATCCCTAACATCAGTAATAATTTCATCTTGGCTTTCTAAGATCAACTTATTGGAGTTATAAAAAGCCAGTTGCTGAAGATCAGCACTACTACTAGATTGGTTGTATACAAATTCAGCTCTTTTATACCTGTTGTCAATTGTTTTTAGAGAAGTATTTAATATCATATCCGCACCTGCCTCTGATTGTAGTTCACATACCATAAAAAGATCAGGTTGGTAGTTATCAATAATTACTTTTAGGATGTCACTTCTATTAGTAGGAGGAGCTTCCGGAAAGTTCAGAAGATTGTAGAACATAAGATTAATGGTCTCTTGAGAGTAGCTAATGCTACTCCAAAAAATCATTAAAAAAAGGATCAATCTTTTTCTGCTGAAAAGAGCCATAAACTATTAGAAGTTAGGGCTTAAGCTATATTTTTGATAGAAGCTGTTCAATAATTCTACTACTTCTTGAGCGGTATCAACAATTCGGATAAGTTTCATATCCTCTGGACTTACATTTCCGTATTTTTCGATAAGCACATGTTGAACCCAATCAAACAGACCATTCCAAAACTCCTTTCCAACTAATATGATTGGGAATCTTCCAATTTTTTTTGTTTGTATCAAAGTCATCGCTTCAAACAATTCATCTAATGTTCCAAAACCACCGGGCATCACCACAAAACCTTGTGCATATTTTACAAACATTACTTTTCTTACAAAAAAGTAATCGAATTGTACATTCTTATCTCTATCAATATATGGATTGTCAAATTGCTCAAAAGGGAGGTCTATGTTCAGCCCAACAGAAACGCCTTTGCCTCTGTGAGCACCTTTATTGCCAGCTTCCATAATACCGGGGCCTCCGCCGGTTATAATACCGTATCCATGTTGTGTAAGTTCAAAAGCTATTTTTTCTGCTAATTCGTAATATTTATCGCCGGGTTTAGTTCTGGCGGAGCCGAAGATGCTTACGCAAGGGCCTATTTTACTTAGTTTTTCGTAGCCTTCAACAAACTCAGACATTATTTTAAAAATTGCCCAAGTATCGTTGGTTTTTATTTCATTCCATGTTTTGTGCTGGAATTTTTCTATAATTTTTCGTTCTTCAGAAAAGTTCATATCATCCGTCATAAGTTCCTTTTTTTAATTAGACAAACGTGCTAAGTTAATTCTTTTTTCAAAAATTTTGCTGTGTAACTCTTGGTATCTTTAATGATTTCTTCCGGAGTACCGGCACAAAGTACTTGTCCGCCTTTTTTTCCTCCTTCAAGGCCAATATCAATAATATGATCGGCCAGTTTTATAACATCTAAATTATGTTCAATAATTAAAACCGTATTTCCTTTGT
>JAGQYU010000007.1:0-2099 GCA_020435885.1 Flavobacteriaceae bacterium | reverse complement strand
GGTTCATCTAAAATATAAAAAGTATTTCCTGTGTCTTTTTTAGAGAGTTCAGTGGCCAGTTTTATGCGTTGCGCCTCACCACCCGAAAGGGTTGTAGATTGTTGCCCTAAGGTAATGTAACCCAAACCGACATCTTGTATGGTTTTTAATTTTTTATGGATTTTAGGGATGTGTTCAAAGAATACAACACTTTCATCAATGGTCATGTTCAAGACATCTGAAATGGATTTTCCTTTATAACGAATTTCCAGTGTTTCTCTATCAAAACGTTTCCCTTGGCAGGTTTCGCATTCTACATAAACATCCGGTAAAAAATTCATTTCAATTACACGCACACCGCCACCTTCGCAGGTTTCGCATCGTCCATCTTTAACATTAAAAGAAAACCTTCCCGGCTTATAACCACGTATCATAGCCTCAGGGGTTTTAGCAAAAAGATTTCGTATTTCACTAAAAACACCTGTGTATGTGGCAGGGTTAGACCTTGGTGTTCTGCCAATGGGAGATTGGTCTATGTCTATTACTTTGTCAATGTGTTCTAATCCTTCAATAGACTTATAAGGCATAGGCACTTGTACGGATTTGTATATATGTTGATTGAGTATTGGATACAACGTTTCGTTGATCAATGTGGATTTTCCACTTCCGGAAACACCTGTAACACAAATCATTTTTCCTAAAGGGAAAGTTACATCTACATTCTTTAAATTATTGCCTGTAGCACCTTTTAGTACAATTTCTTTACCGTTGCCTTTTCGTCGTTTTTTTGGAACTTCAATTTCTTTGGTTCCATTGAGGTAATCAGACGTTAACGTATGTATTTTTAACAACTCTTTAGGTGTGGTACTGCTGATAATTTCACCACCGTGTTTTCCTGCATAAGGGCCAATATCAATTACATGATCGGCATGTAGTATCATATCTTTATCATGTTCAACCACGATAACAGAATTGCCTATATCTCTAAGTTTTAAAAGCGATTCGATCAACCGTTCATTATCACGTTGGTGTAAGCCTATACTGGGTTCGTCTAAAATGTAAAGCACACCAACCAGTTGAGAGCCTATTTGTGTTGCCAACCGTATGCGCTGTGCCTCACCTCCTGACAAGGTTTTTGAACTTCTGCTTAGTGTTAAATAATCTAAACCTACATCCAGTAAAAATTGTAGTCTGGTTTCAATTTCTTTTAAAATTTCAGTGGCAATGGTCAGTTGTTTTTCAGAGAGATTGCCTTTTATTTTTTTAAACCATTCAGCCAATTGAATAATGTCCATTTCAGTAAGATCGGCAATATTCTTATCCTGAATCTTAAAGTGAAGCGCTTCAATTTTTAATCTGGAGCCATTACAAACTGGACAAACATTTTCATCCATATAATTAGATGCCCACCTTTTTAGCGATGTAGAATTGCTTTCCTCAAACTGATGTTTGATAAAGTTTACAATACCCTCAAAATTTATTTCATAATTTCTAGTAATACCTGCTTGTTTAGAAACAATTTCAAATTTTTCATTACCACCGTAAAGGATAATATCCAACGCTTCTTTTGGAATATCTTTTACAGGAGTATTAATCTTGAATTTATAACGCTCGGCAATCAGTTCAATTTGTTTGGTTATCCATGAACTGCGTTGTTCTTCTAATGGAGCAATACCGCCGTTAAAAATGGAAGCATTGGGTTTTGGTATAATCTTGTCCAGATTTATTTCATTAACGCTTCCCAAACCATTGCAGTGTTCGCAGGCTCCTTTTGGTGAGTTAAAAGAAAAAGTATTGGGCTCGGGTTTTGGGTAAGATATTCCGCTTGACGGACACATCAAACTCCTGCTAAAGTAACGTACATTACCTTTGTCGGCATCCATTACTAGAATCGTATCATCACCATGGTACATGGCAGTTTTAACAGTTTCTTCTAGTCTTTTTTGAGAGTTCTCGTCAATTTTTAATCTGTCTATTACAATTTCAATATCATGGGTTTTATAGCGGTCTAACCGCATGCCCTTTTCTATATCTTTTACATTGCCATCAACACGTACTTTTACAAAACCTTGTTTGGATATTTGCTCAAAAAGCTCTCTATAATGCCCTTTTCGGGATTT
>JAGQYU010000064.1:2052-3856 GCA_020435885.1 Flavobacteriaceae bacterium | reverse complement strand
GATACTCAACTCGTAGGTGATATATATTATTGAGCTTTTTCTTAATTACTTTTTTAATAATTTGTATTTCCTTAAAAGTAATATCAGCATTCATAAACTGGCCATTCTTCATTTGACCGGAAACAATTTTTTCAACCAATTCGTCCAATAATTTAGCACTGGGTTCTTTAATACTCTTTGAAGCTGCCTCACAGGCATCACACATCATTAAAATAGCAGTTTCTTTAGAGAAAGGAATTGGCCCTTTGTAGGTAAACTCTTCTATTTTCATATCATCAGGGTCTAACTCCTCTTGTTTTTTGTAAAAATAATATACTAATGATGTACCATGATGTGTTCTTATAAAATCTATAATCCTATCCGGCAATCCATTCTTTTTAGCCATTTCAATACCTTCAATCACATGATCTATAATGATTCTTGCACTATCCCTTGGCGTTAACTCATTATGTGGATTTACATTTGTTTTCTGGTTTTCAGTAAAGTACATAGGGTTTAGCATTTTACCTATATCATGATACAATGCTCCTGTTCTAACCAACATAGCATTGGCGCCAATTTCATTTGCAGAAGCTTCAGCTAAATTTGCCACTTGCATGGAGTGTTGAAACGTACCCGGAGCTTTCTCAGCCAATTCTCGTAACAATCTGGAATTTGTATTGGATAACTCCAGCAAAGAAACATCCGAAACCAATCCAAACACTTTTTCATATATCAAAATCAATAATAGCGATAAGAATGATAAAACACCATTCAAGGCAAACATGATAAAATATTGCCAGTTTATTTTTTGCATATTACCCTCTTGTATAATGGTAAAAGCAAAATAGGCAACAATATAAACTAAAGTGATCTTACTTATGGATATAAATAGATTTGCCCTGCGGTAAAGTTCTGACACCGTTAAAATAGTAACGATTCCGGCAATAATTTGTAAGAATATAAATTCAAAGCTATTGGGTACTACAAAACCTAAAAGCAGAATGGTAAGTACATGAGTAAACAGCCCTAAACGTGCATCAAAAAAGGCTTTTAGAATGATTGGCAGAATAATTAAAGGGACAACATATAGGTACTCTACCTTGTATTTTACCACCAATGTTACCAACAATACAATTAAAAAAACATTGAAAAATATAAAGGTAAGTTTGGTATTATTTTCAAAAATATGGTTACGATATTGTTTAATGAAAAGTAATAACATCAACAATGCTAAGGCTACTAAAATGGTATAACCAATAATTACCCAATAATAATTTGAATCACTCCAAAGTTGAGATTTATATTCCTCTTCCAAAGATTCCAGTACTCTAAATTTATGGTTATCTACCACATCCCCTTTAGAAATAATTCGTTCATTTTCAGCAATAAAACCTTCGGTGTAAGAGATATTATCCAAATCTTCCTTCAGCATCTTATCAGTCAAATCTTCGTCATAATAGACATTGGGTTCAATCACCTCTAATAAAATACTGGTCAGTGGTGTTTCTAAAAACGCATACCTAGATCCAAAGAAGAAACCATGAATTTGCTCTCTGAGCTCTTCAGTAGTTATGAACGAATCAAAAACAACATCAGACACTACATTACCATTCCTTAGTGATATTATCTGCTTCTGTGATGCTTTATTTCTATCATCCTTTTCTATATAACCTTTTTGATAGAGCTCATCTAAAAACCGTGATCCAAAACTTATGATACTATTTTTGCTGTATCCTCTTAATAATGTGTCATTTACCTTTTCATAAACTCTGTTGTTAAAATTATTTTTTACTGTTTTAACAACATCATCATTATAGGTAAA
>JAGQYU010000064.1:0-1902 GCA_020435885.1 Flavobacteriaceae bacterium | reverse complement strand
CCTCCTTTCGGGAAAAAATAGACAATGGCAATAGTAGTGATGATATACAAGAATATTTTGTATATCAATGCATGATTCTGATATAAAGTATTGATTATTTTCTTGGTATTGATCTTAGCCATTGTACCTTTTGCAAAAGATAGTGCAATGTAAAAAAAATTAAAAGATTACAGCCAACTAACTAAAAAATTGAGCAACCTGTATGTTATTTGTAGCCTATTATATCTTCTAATCTTTCCGGTAAGTTCCTTTTTACCCAATCATTATAAGAAATATAATTGATCTGCTTGTGAATTTCTGAAGTTCTGTCAATAATACCTTGTATAATAGATTCTGGTTGAATTTCTAATTCTGATATTTCCTTAGCGATTGAATCTATCTGCTCTTTTACACTATTTTTAATTCCATCATTGTGCTCTATAAGCCATTTTTCAAATGCATCTTCGGTTAAGTGTTTATCAATGATCAATTCTGTCATTTGTTTGCCATGTTGTTTAGACTCCAAAATATTACCCCTACCGGTTACAGCATTTCCAACTGCAAAAACATTTTCGTATCCAAACACATGATAATCGTTAGCTCCTTCTCTCATCTTTAGTGAAGAATAATCATATTGTAAGCCTTCTATCTTTTCAGGGATGCTTCCAATAGAAGAAATAACTATATCTGTTTTAATTTCAAAAAACTCATTATCAATAGCTTGTAATTTTCCATTATCTAATTTCATCTTTTGAAAAACGATTCCGGTAAGTTTACCATTTTCCTCTGTAAAGTTTACGGGTGCACTCAACGGAAGGAAATCAAACATATATTTTTCTACATACTTATTCAATAACTTCTCTGATATATTTTTGGCTGCCTCAATGCTCTCTTTTGTATCATCTTTTGGTGTTTTTAAAGGCATTTCCTTCGCTGTACGCCTATAAGCCAGTTTGGCTTTACCAATATTTAAATCATCAAAATTTACATTGTATTTAGCCAAAACTTTATCAATTCCCTCCTTTTCTAACGTAAACATATCAACTTCAATTCCTTTAAGCTCTAATAACTGTTTTTTAACCAGTTCTATCATGATGACTTTGATCACATCTAATGATGCCAATCCACCGCCAATTACCAATGCATTATCCTTAATTTCATAATGTAGCCCGTTATAAACCTTTTCATGTTTATGGTTGAACCAATTTATAAACGAGTTTTGGTAAATCAATCCATTATCAATAAACTTATCAATATTGGCAATAGGAAGATTTCTGTCTTTCCAAGCACCATTGGCCAAAATTATCGCTGAAAACCCCCAGTGTTTAACCAAATCAAGAAAATCAATATCTTCACCTATTTTGGTATGTGGCACAAAGCGGATGTTTTGGTGTTCCAGTTTTTTATCAATTTCTTTTATCTGTCTGTTTCTCAGATTAATATGCCAACTAGGCAGTCCATCTTCAATCTTGCCGTAAGGCAATTTATTCATATCGAATACTACCACTCTAAACCCATGTTCAGCAAGTAAATTAGCTGCTTCTGATCCTGAAATAGAACCGCCAATAACTGCAACATAGTGTTTTCTGTAAGCTTCGTTAGAAATCATAGGGAATCAGAGTTTGATTAATTTATTGTAGAAATATAAAAAAATAATGTTGTACAAGTGTGATTTTTGTTACAAAGTATAAATTAAAGTTAAAGGATAGCAGATTCCTTAAAAAATACCTAAATTCGCAATCGAAACTTTAAAATAATGAAAGAGGTAGTTATCGTATCAGCAGTTAGAACTCCTATAGGAAGTTTTTTAGGAAGTTTATCATCCATTTCTGCAACTCAATTAGGTGCAACCGCCATTAAAGGAGCTCTTAAAAAAATAAATTTAGACCCAACTAAAGTTGATGAAGTATTGATGGGCTGTGT
>JAGQYU010000333.1 GCA_020435885.1 Flavobacteriaceae bacterium | reverse complement strand
AGGTTTTATATTTAAAATTGATGAATAATAAAAAACGCTTTTTATCTTAATAAAAAGCGTTTTTTACTAACTCAAATATTTATGTAACTAATATCCTGGATTCTGTACTAGGTTAGGATTTGAAATAATTGCAGTTGCAGGGATTGGATATAATACTCTAAATTCTTCTGTATTATCTTTATAAGACCACGTTTCTGTAAATTTACCAAAACGAATCAAGTCATTTCTTCTCCAAAATTCTGCATACAATTCCCTCCCTCTTTCGTCTAACATATTTTGCTCATTTAAAGAACCTAAAGCAGAAGAAGTATGTCTTATCGATCGTAAATTATTAACCATTGTTAATGGATCATCTCCTGAAGTACCTCCTCTCATAATTGCCTCAGCCTTCATCAAATAAGCATCAGCATAACGAAACATAACTTCATGTCCTGTATATGCTCCATTTTCAGGGTGATATTTAATTACTCTAATACCTTTACTCTCATCATTACCTAATAATCCAGTCAGTTCTTTTGTAAAAGTTAGCGGATTACCTGTCCTGTTATTCAGTATTTCCCCATTCTCATCATATTGTTGCCCTATCAAAAAGCCATAACCAATACCTAAATGAGAACCATCCGTTGGAACAAATCCTCTTCTTTCTTCTTGTCCAGACCCAGGCTCGTTTATATTAGCATCTCCTTCAAAAAGATCATAGAATTCAGCCAAGGTTGTAAAACCATTCCACCCTCCGCCAGTATTATCAGGAGAATTCTGATTATAATGAAGTGTATTCCAGATACGAGGCCCTACACCAGAAGTAGTATAAAATATTGTTTCTGAATCTACATCTTGTTTAAAAATATCAAAATATCCATCTTCTAAAACAAACCCATCAGCAGTAATAGCATCAACCAAATTAATTACTTGATTCATATCCGAAGCATCAGGTGAACCAGTTCCTAAATAAATATGCTTATTTAAGTAGAATTTAGCCATTAAAAAGCGTACAGCAGCTTTACTAACTTTATTAAGAGTTGCACTTGGACCAGAAGTAGGTAAGTCTGGCAGAGCTTCAGTTAAATCATTCATTGCAAAATCAAATGCATCAGCTCTAGTCATTACAGTTGGGTCAACATCTGGGCCTTCATCTGGAGTTCTAAAAGGTACTTGACCATAAAGATCTATCAACCAAAACATACTAAAAGCTCTTAAAAATTTGGCTTCTGCAGCTTGCTGAGCCGAAGGGTTACTTCTTGAATCAATTATAGCTGTAGCATTAAAAACATTTTGATTAAGTCCATTCCAAGCGCTTTTTACATCTCTGTGTGTTGTGCTCCAATAATGAGAATGTAATGTTCTCCAAACACCATTATCACCCCAATCTGTACCACGCGTTGGAACTACTAATTCATCAGTACTTACTTCAGATAAAGCATAAATTCCTTCTTGTGTTTCAATTTGCCCTCTTATACTATTATAGAGGTTTTCCAAACTCGAAGCAGGTTCTACACCTGTAAAACTTCCTGATGGATCTTCAAATCTAGAATCAGTTTCTTCTATCTCAAGATTAGTACATGAGATAGTCATAATCATTACAGTCAACAGTGTAAAATATGATATATATTGTTTTCTTTTCATCACTAACTTTATTAAAATGTTACATTAAATCCAAAGGTTATTGTCCTCGGCCTAGGGAAACTTGTATAATCTATACCTTGAGAAGGGATATTATTTTGAGCTTTAGGCACATTCACTTCAGGGTCTAATCCTGAATAATCAGTAATTAAGAATAAATTTTGCCCAATCAATGATAATTTCATTGATTTAAATACTCCGTCACCACTTAATGGTACATTATAACTTATACTAGCACTTTGTAACCTAACAAAATCTCCTTTTTCTAAAAATCTTGTAGATACATCAGGAGCATTGGCTGGCGATTCTCCATTAGTTAATACATCTCTGGTTACATTCTTACCTCCATTAATAATACCTGCCGTGAAAAATGCATTGGTATTATTGTTATATACATAAAAACCAAATTGGCCAGCCAAATATGCATTTAAATCCCAATTCTTATAACTTAAACTAGTTGAAAATCCAGCATTTACCTTAGGTAATGCACTTTTACCCACAAACTCTTGAACATCTCCATTAGGATAGATTGAAATCCCATTTGAGTCAAATCCTCCAAATTCTCTTAAGTAATAAGAGAACAATGGTTGGCCACCAGCTAATAATTGAGCATAAGCTCCTGTCAAACCATTACCATTAATCTCACCTGTCTGAATTTGCCCATCAAAATCTTCAACCATATTATCATTATATGCAACATTAAAACCTGCATTAAAAGTCACATCTTCAGATCTTACTATATCATAATCTAATGCAAATTCTATACCTTTATTAACAATATACGCATCTACATTACCAAAGGTAAATGGTTGCGGGGCTGGTTGAGCAGCCTCTTGATATAATATCAGCCCGTCTGTTTTCTTATGATAAATATCTATAGAACCTTTAACTCTGTCAGCAGCAAAACCAAAATCTAAACCTATGTTAGCTTGAGCAGTTTCTTCCCATTTTAAATTTGGATTAGCAAAAGCCTCTAACTGAGTTCCAGGAGGGTTTATATTTCCTCCATTATCAATACCTATACCGGCAAAACGCCTTCTATATAAAAAATTACCATAACCAAGTCCATCTTGATTACCCGTAATACCATATCCTAATCTTAGTTTAAGTGTAGAAATTGCTTCACCTATAAAATCTTCTTCATCAATTTTCCATGCAAATGCCCCAGAAGGAAAATAACCATATTGATTATCAGGACCAAATTTCGACGAACCATCAGCCCTTAATGTAGCAGTTAAGATATACTTATTTGCTATAGTATAATTTAATCTTCCAAAGAAAGATTGTAATTCATCAGTATTGCTATAAAAATCTGCAGAAACTGCTTTAACTCCATTTATTGCAGGAGCAGAAACAGTTTCGTTCTGAGATATATCTGGAAATAGTCTATTAACAAACAGCCCATCTGCATCATATCCGTATTGCTGATATGATCCTGTTAAACTATTTTGAATAGTGGAAGCTGCTCTTGACAAAACATTCATCATATCATCTAAATTATTAGAACCATATCCAAAACCTTGAACTGTTCTTCCTGTACTCTTAAAAGATTGATATGAATAACCCACTAATGCCTCTAATTTAGAGTTTTCAAATTCCTTATTATAAGTTAATGTAAAGTCCATTAATTTATTTTTCTTATAAGTATCAGCAAGCACACCTCTACCATTGCCAGGCACTCCATTAGATAAACCTGTTACTAAAGAAGATAATGCTTGATTTCTATCTGCTGTAGACTCATCAAATCCTAAGTTTAGCTTAGCCTTCAATTCAGAAGTAACACTATATTCTGCCGAAAAATTAAGCAGATAGCGATTGGTATGTGTTAGATCTTTATAATATTCTAACAATTGAGTTGGTATTAGCTCATTACCACCTGTACTAAAAGTAACATCAGTTGGCCAAGTAGGATTAGCAAAATATGCTGCCCCAAGTAAATCTCCT
>JAGQYU010000332.1 GCA_020435885.1 Flavobacteriaceae bacterium | reverse complement strand
GCTACTGGAATCAAGCGCCAAGTAACCCTGCTGTGTTGGCAAAAAGCGGAGTTTCGTTTTCGCTTACAACCCATGAATTAAAAATGCTGCCTGATTTTAAAAAGAATTTACTAAAAGCTATTGAATACGGACTTGATAAAACCAAAGCATTGGAGGCTTTAACCACTATCCCAGCACAAATCCTCAACAAAAGCAATCAAATAGGAAGCCTTAAAAAAGGTATGTTGGCTAATTTTATTATCACTTCCGGTGATGTTTTTGATGAAAAGACCACTATGTATGAGAACTGGGTTCAGGGCTCAAAATATGTAGTTAACGATATGAATATCAAAGATATATCAGGAAACTACACACTAACTATTGGTAGTGATAGCTTTGATATGAGTATCATTGGAGAAATGTCAAAACCTAAAATCGAAGTCAAGAAAGACTCATCAAAACTTGATGCTAAACTCAATTACAAAGACAATTGGGTAGGTATCATTTTAACGGACAAAGATGATACTAAAAGACTAAAGGCCAGTATAAATTCTAATTCCGATGATCTGATTGGTGATGCCATTTTAAACAATGGAAAATCAATTCCATTTATGGCAAAAAAAGTAAGCAGCAAAGAAGCAACAAACAAAAAAGATACTGATAAGAAAAAAGAAGCTCCTGAAGTGCTTCCTATCTCCTATCCTAATATAGGGCTTGGTTATAAAGAAAAGCCAAAGCAGGAAACCATCTTATTTAAAAATGCCACAGTATGGACCAATGAAGCCGAAGGCATTATGCAAAATACAGATGTACTTGTAAAAGACGGTAAGATTGCCAAAATTGGTAAAAATCTCAACGCAGGTAAAACAACAGTTGTTGATGCTACAGGAAAACACCTTACAGCCGGTATTATTGATGAACATACACATATTGCCACTATGTCAGTTAATGAAGCAGGGCATAATTCCAGTGCAGAAGTTACCAATGAAGATGATATAGATAGCGAGGATATTAATATTTACAGAAACTTAGCTGGTGGTGTTACAACCGTTCAAACACTTCATGGTTCAGCAAATCCAATTGGCGGACGCTCAGCAATCATCAAGTTAAAGTGGGGAGAAACCGGCGATAAAATGCTATATACAAACTCTCCTAAATTTATCAAGTTTGCTTTAGGCGAGAACGTTAAACAATCACGTAATACTAGTGGTTCAAACAGATTTCCACAATCAAGGATGGGCGTTGAACAAGTTTATATGGATTACTTTCAAAGAGCTAAAGAATATGATGCTTTGAAAAAAAGCGGTAAGCCTTACCGAAAAGATATTGAAATGGAAACCTTAGCCGAAATTATCAATAAAGAAAGGTTTATCACTTGCCATTCTTACGTTCAAAGTGAGATCAATATGCTAATGAAAGTAGCAGAGAAGTTCAATTTTAAGGTAAACACTTTCACCCACATTTTAGAAGGTTACAAAGTCGCTGATAAAATGAAAGAACATGGTGTTGGTGGTTCTACTTTTTCTGATTGGTGGGCTTACAAATACGAAGTGAATGATGCCATTCCTTACAATGCTGCCATTATGCACAGTGTGGGTATTGTTACAGCTATTAACTCAGATGATGCTGAAATGTCCAGAAGGCTAAACCAAGAGGCCGGAAAAACAGTTAAATATGGTGGTGTTTCAGAAGAAGAAGCATGGAAATTCGTTACACTTAATCCCGCAAAATTGCTACATATCGATGACCGTGTTGGAAGTATAAAAGTTGGCAAAGATGCCGATGTGGTACTTTGGAGTGATCATCCACTATCAGTTTACGCTAAAGCGGAAAAAACCATTATTGACGGAGCTGTTTATTTTGATATTGATCGTGATAAACAAATGCAAGAAGATATTCAGAAAGAACGCAATAAATTGATCAATATGATGCTGAATGAAAAAGGTAATGGCGCCACAACTCAAATGCCCAGAAAGAGAGATAAAGTTGAATTCCATTGTGATACTGTAGAACAATAAAACATCTGAAAAAATGAAAAAATTAACACTTACAATACTATCAATGCTTTTATTTTTCTACGGAAACATAAATGCACAGCAAACTCCGGCTGACCCGCAATCGGAGCCTGTAACCATTCAAGGAGCTACGGCTCATCTCGGTAATGGAAAAGTTATAGAAAATAGTATCATCATCTTTGAAAATGGTAAAATCACCAATATTGGTACATCTGCTGAAAATATTTC
>JAGQYU010000063.1 GCA_020435885.1 Flavobacteriaceae bacterium | reverse complement strand
ATGGTATCTGTATCAAAATATGTTATGCCGATATTTTTAGGATATATCTGATGAACTGTATTATACTCAAAAAGGTAAAAAGTTGCATAGAAAGCGGGTAAATATCCGCGAGTTTCGGTAGGTAAAAATTGTCTGATATTCCAGTAATTTCTCAAACCACCAGACCGTTTTATAGCCTTTGAAACATTTCCGGGCCCTGAATTATAGGCAGCCAATACCAAATCCCAATCTTCAAAAGTATCGTATAGTTTTTTAAGGTACTTGCAAGCAGCTTCGGTAGATTTTACAGGATCCATTCTATCATCTACCAATGAGTTTACGGTTAAACCATTTTCCAATCCTGTATGGTACATAAACTGCCAAATTCCTTTAGCCCCTGCAACTGATCTTGCTTTTGGTTCAAGAGCAGATTCTACTACGGCGAGGTATTTTAGCTCTAGTGGAAGCTCATATTTGTCTAATAATTCCTCAAAAATAGGAAAGTAAAAATTTGCTTTATCCATTAAATTGGAGAGGACTTCTTTGCGCTCATCTAAATATAATCGTATGTGCCGCTCAACGGTAGCATTGTATTCAACCTGAAAAGGAGTTTTAAGACGAAGTTCTTCCAAATGTTTTTGTAAAACTTCAGAGGTAAACTCTTCTTCATTAATTACAATGTTGCTTACTTGATTTATAGTAACATCATTATTTTTATAAATATCAACACTCTTTACATGGTCTGTATTAAAACTGAGGGCATGATCTACAGATGTAATTTCTTGTGCCGATACAAGGCTGAACGTTAAAAAAATAAAGGGGAGAATTTTTTTCATATATCTTTTTATGATGTTAATTGTGTATCCATCCATTGAATGATTGTTTTTAGGAGCTCCTCTCTACAAAGATCATTATGGAGTTCATGATAACCACCTTGGAATAATTTTAGCGTTGTGTTTTCATTGCTGTTTTTGGCAAATTCTTCAGAGGCTTTATAACTGGTTAGTCTATCTCCTGTGCCATGTAATAGTAACAAGGGAGTTTGTAATATATAGGCATTGTTTATTGCCCAAATTCCAGCTTCCATTACAGAAAGGGAATAGTTAGGGCTTATTTTATCATGTACTAAAGGGTCTTCTATATATTTTTTTACTTCTTCTTCTCTTCTTGAGATAGCATTTACATCCAAACCAGTATTCATGGTAATGTTAGGAAGTATTTTATGAAGCATTTTGCCCAGAGTAATTTTCCATTTTGGAGCTTCAAAAGCTAACTTTAAAAAAGGGCTTGTTGCTACTGTGCCGGCTAAACTATGTGATTGTCTTAGTGTGTAATTGATAACCAAATTACCACCCATGCTATGTCCGTAAAGAAAAATTGGTAAAGAATCGAAAAATTCGTTAGCCTTATTAATAACTACATCAATGCATTGTAGTAAATAAGAATAGCCCGGGTTGTGCCCTCTTTTTCCTTTTGTTTTTCCATGGCCAAACTGATCGTAAGTAATTACAGAGAAATCACTTTTAAGGAAAGTTGGAATAACGTAATCAGTATATCTGGAAGAATGCTCACCCATACCATGCACTAGAACGATTACTGCTTTTGCAGTATCCGATTTCCAATACTGGCCATAAAAATTTGTTTTATGAAAAATAAAATCAAATTCCTGACAGGGCATAAGGGTTTTCTTTAACCCAAATGTATCAAAACCTCAATTTTCAATAACAAAATTGTTAATTAAAGCTCAAAACTTTTGTAATAAAATGTTTATAATCAGATAACTAAAAAGATGTGTTAAAATAATTTTTGCAAAAAGATAATTCTATTTTAAGAATGTTAATTTTATACAACAAAAATTAAGAAAAAGTTAATATTTATAATAGTTGGCAAATAAATCCTGAAAAATTTGTTTTAGTTTTCTAAAATATTGTAATATTGCAACGTGAAAAAAATAGCACCATATACACAACCCGCTTCTTCTAGGCACGTTACACGCCGCCGCCCGTAAGGGTATGTGTTTATTTTTTGGAACTTAGGTGAGTCCGGTTCTTTTTTAATTCAAAATAATTTTCAACAAAATTTAATAAATCTAATTCCGACAATGGAGATAGTGATTGCTGATAAATCGCATAGTAAATATGCATCTTTAATTTGTGATACTATAGAAGAATCTGCTAAGGTTCGAGGTACAGGTATTGCCAAAAGAACTCCGGAGTATATTATCACTAAGCTAGAAAACAACAATGCGGTTATTGCTCTAGATGGCGATAAGTTTGCCGGTTTTTGCTATATTGAAGCATGGGGGCATGGTAAGTTTGTTGCCAATTCAGGATTGATAGTTCATCCGGATTATCGTAATGTAGGGCTTGCAAAGAAGATCAAAAAAGTAATTTTCGATTACACGAGAAAGAAATATCCTGATGCTAAAATATTTGGCATAACTACGGGGTTAGCTGTAATGAAGATCAATTATGATTTAGGATACAGACCCGTTACTTTTTCTGAATTAACTGATGACCCAGCGTTTTGGAAAGGTTGTCAAACTTGTAAAAACTATGATATTTTAACTAGAACAGACCGTAAAATGTGTTTGTGTACAGGGATGCTTTATGATCCGGATGAAAAGAAAAACCCTAAAGAAGAGATCCATGAGCATCCATATAATAGAAAGGTCCTACAACGATTAAAAAACATCAAACAATCCATATTCCTTAAAAATAAAAAATCATGAAAAAAGTAGTTATAGCCTATAGTGGCGGACTTGACACTTCATTTTGTGCAAAATATCTTTCAGCTGACCAAGGTTTTGAAGTACATGCAGTTAGTGTAAATACAGGTGGTTTTACTGAAAGTGACATCAAGAAAATTGAACAAAATGCTTATGCTTTAGGAGCTGCATCTTATAAATGTATTGATGCGGTTTCTATGTTCTACAAAAAGGTGGTACGATATTTAATATATGGAAATGTTTTAAAAAATAATACATATCCGCTGTCAGTTAGTGCAGAGCGTATCATACAAGCCATAGAAATAGTCAGCTATGCCAAAAGAATTGGAGCCAAACATATAGCACATGGCAGTACCGGTGCTGGTAATGATCAGGTTAGGTTTGATATGATTTTTCAGATATTAGCTCCTGAAATTGAGATTATTACACCAATTAGAGATTTAAAACTGTCTAGGCAGGAAGAAATAGAGTATTTAAAAGGCAAAGGAGTTGATCTCTCTTGGGAAAAGGCAAAATATTCCATCAATAAAGGCTTGTGGGGCACTAGTGTTGGAGGTGTAGAAACACTAACTTCACATGAACCATTACCTGAAAGTGCTTATCCAAGTCAGTTGGAAAAGCAACAACCTGAAAAAGTAAAACTGAGTTTTGAGAAGGGTGAACTTATTGCCATTAATTATGTGAAAGACACCTCTGAAAACAACATTCAAAAACTCAACGAATTGGCAGCTAAATATGCTATAGGACGAGATATTCATGTAGGGGATACGATTATTGGGATTAAAGGTAGAGTAGGTTTTGAAGCTGGCGGCCCAATGATTATCATTAAAGCGCATCATCTACTTGAAAAACATGTACTCACCAAGTGGCAGTTGCAACATAAAGAATACATTTCCAGTTGGTATGGTAATTTATTACACGAAGGCCATTATTTGGATGAGGTAATGCGAAATTTTGAAGCATTTTTAGATGATTCACAAAGGAATGTTACAGGCGATGTAATTGTTACGTTGATGCCATACAGGTTTATGTTAGACGGTGTTATGTCTGCTCACGATCTGATGAGCTCAAAAGTAGCATCTTACGGCGAAACTAATAGTGGTTGGACAGCCGATGATGCTAAAGGATTTATTAAAATACTGGCAAATCAGAATAAAATATATAATCAAGTAAACAAAGGGGTATGATGTTAGCAGGAATAGTTGGTGGAGCAGGCTACACAGCCGGAGAACTGATACGGATTTTACTCAACCATAAAGAAGTTGAGATTGATTTTGTGTACAGTACTTCTAATGCCGGAAATTATTTGCACAAAGTACATCAGGACTTGTTGGGGGATACAGATATGAAGTTTACAAACGCTGTAAATCTAAATGTAGATGTAGTTTTCCTTTGTTTAGGACACGGAAATTCAAAGGCTTTTTTAGAACAACACAATTTTTCTAAAAATACCAAGATTATTGATCTAAGTAATGATTTTAGACTTAAGAATGATGCTGTTTTTCAGGAGAAAGAATTCATATACGGATTACCTGAATTGAATAAAAAGGCTATACAAAAAGCAAATTATATTGCAAATCCGGGGTGCTTTGCAACAGCCATACAACTGGCATTATTGCCACTAGCCAAAAACAATCTTTTAGTTGAGGATGTTCACATCAACGCCACTACGGGGGCTACCGGTGCAGGAACATCATTATCTGCAACTTCGCATTTTGCTTGGAGAGACAATAATTTTTCATACTATAAACCTTTTACACATCAGCATTTAGGTGAGATTGGAGAAAGTGTACATCAGCTACAGCCATCATTTACCAATGAATTGTATTTTATGCCAAATCGTGGTAATTTCAGCAGGGGCATTTTTGCAACGCTTTACACCGATTTTGAAGGCTCTTTAGAGGACGCTAAAAAAATGTACATAGATTTTTATAAATATGCAGCTTTTACTTTTATAAGTGATGAAACATTGCACTTAAAACAAGTAATTAATACTAACAAATGTTTGTTACATCTGCATAAACATAATAATAAGTTGCTTATTAGCAGTATAATAGATAATTTATTGAAAGGTGCATCAGGGCAAGCCGTACAAAATATGAATCTTATGTTCGGTTTTGACGAAAAGGAAGGATTGCAGTTAAAAGCAACATATTTTTAAAAATAATATAAAATGAAAATAGCAATTATAGGTGCAGGAAATTTAGGCTTGTCCATTGCAAAAGGACTTATTGTTAACAATGCCATCACTACATTATACCTCACCAAAAGAAATCCTGATCATATTGCAGATTGGACAGAATATAAGGGTGTTACGGTTACTGATGATAACAGAGAAGCGGTTAAAAATTCGGATATACTTATCTTCTCGGTACAACCGGGGCATTTTGAATATATTTTGGGAGATGTTGCAGACCTGCTAACAGATAAGCACGTTATTATATCTACTATTACAGGGTTCAAAATAGACCGTATGGAGTCTATTATTGGTAGCGATCATTATATTATCCGATCTATGCCAAATACAGCTATTTCTGTAGGAAAATCTATTACTTGTTTATGCAGTAATGATAAAGGTAAAAAACGTATAGAATTGGCCTCGGCCATATTTAACAGAATGGGAAGCACAGTAGTGATAGAAGAAGAAATGATGCGTGCCGCCACGGTTATTTGTGCTAGTGGTATTGCTTTTTGGATGCGCTTGATACGTGCCACAACACAAGGAGCCATACAGTTGGGCTTTGAATCGCATGTGGCACAGCAAATGGCTACTCAAACCTGTTTGGGCGCCGCTAGTTTGTTGTTAGAATCAGGTAATCATCCCGAAGAGGAAATTGATAAAGTTACTACCCCTATGGGTTGTACTATAGAAGGGCTTAATGAAATGGAACACAGAGGATTGAGTTCATCACTTATTAGAGGTTTGGTAGCTTCGTACGAAAAAATTAGTAACATATCTTAATTGCAGGTCATGAAATTATTTGATGTATATCCGCTATATGATGTGACTCCCGTTAGGGCAAAAGACTGTATCGTATATGACGATAAAGGCGTAGAGTATTTAGATTTTTATGGAGGCCATGGTGTTATTTCCATTGGGCACTCACATCCCACTTATGTTTCAAAAATAAGTGAGCAGGTAGCTACGTTGGGATTTTATTCCAATGCTATCCAAAATCCTTTACAGGAAGAATTAGCTGAAAAATTAGGTGCTTTCTCCGGCTATCCGGATTATACACTTTTTTTATGCAGTACAGGTGCCGAGGCTAATGAAAATGCCCTAAAATTAGCATCTTTTCATACTAACAAAGCAAGGGTTATTGCTTTTGAAAATTCTTTCCATGGAAGGACATCTGCGGCGGTTTCTGTTACGGACAACCCAAAGATCAATGCGCCTATAAATAAATGCAATCCTGTTACTTTTTTGCCACTCAATAAGATAGGGTTGGTAGAAGCAGAATTGAAAAAAGGAGATGTTTGTGCCGTAATCATTGAAGGTGTTCAAGGAGTTGGTGGTTTGGATGAAGGAACAAAAGATTTCTTTAAAGGTTTGGAAAACCTGTGTGTTGAATACGATGTTGTTTTGATTTTGGATGAAGTGCAGTCCGGTTATGGCAGAAGCGGGCGTTTTTTTGCACATCAGTATCATGATATAAATCCGGATATCATTTCACTAGCAAAGGGTATGGGTAACGGTTTCCCAATAGGTGGTATTTTGATTTCTCCAAAGTTTGAAGCTTCTTATGGAATGCTAGGAACAACTTTTGGGGGTAGTCACCTTGCCTGTGCTGCCGGAATAGCTGTAATTGACACATTGGAGAAAGAGAATCTGTTATCTAATGTAAATGATATGTCTGCGTATTTTATTGCTGAAGCAAAAAAGATTCCGCAAGTAAAAAAGATAAAAGGCAAAGGTTTAATGTTGGGGTTGGAATTTGATTTTGAAGTTGGCGAGCTCAGAAAAAAAATGATCTACGATAAGCATATTTTTACCGGAAGTGCCAATAACAAAAAATTATTGCGGATACTTCCTCCGTTAACGGTTACCAAAGAACATATCGATATATTTTTCGCTGCTTTGAAAGAGTTGCTAAATCAGTTATAGAAATGAAAAAATATACTTCCATAAAAGATGTTATATCACTACCCATATTGGTTGAAGAAGCTATTGCTTTAAAGAAAAATCCTTTTGCTTTTGAGCAACTGGGTAAGCGAAAAGTTTTAGGGATGTTATTCTTTAATCCCAGTTTGCGTACACGTTTGAGTACGCAAAAAGCGGCATTGAATTTAGGTATGGATGTCATTGTAATGAACATTTCAAATGATGGTTGGGTGTTGGAATTTGAAGATGGAGCTGTAATGGAAAACAACGGTGCTGAGCATGTAAAAGAAGCAGCTCAAGTTATTTCACAATATTGTGATGTACTCGCTATCAGGGCTTTTGCAGAGTTAAAAAATAGAGAAGAAGACTATGCCGAAAAAGTGATCAGTTCTTTTGTGAAATTTGCAACGGTACCTGTTATCAGTTTAGAAAGTGCTACGGGCCATCCGTTACAAGCGTTGGCCGATGCCATCACCATAAAGGAATTTCAACAAAAAGAGCGTCCAAAAGTGGTATTGAGTTGGGCTCCGCACCCAAGAGCATTGCCACAGGCTGTGGCAAATTCTTTTGTGGAATTTATCAAAAATACTTACGCCGAATTAGTAGTTACACATCCTAAAGGATATGAACTAAATAATGAAATTATGGAAGGCGTACCAGTGGAATATGATCAAAATAAGGCTTTCGCTGATGCGGATTTTATCTATGCTAAAAACTGGAGCTCTTATACAGAATATGGAAAAATACTCAGTACAGATAAAAACTGGATAATAACAAATGCTAAAATGCAATTGACAAATAGTGCTAAATTTATGCATTGTCTTCCGGTAAGGAGAAATGTAGTAGTGGCAGATGAGGTGTTGGATAGCGAAAATTCTATTGTCATTCCACAAGCTAACAATAGAACTTATGCCGCTCAAATAGTGCTTAAAAAGATATTAGAAAATGCGTAAAGAACCCTTACATATCATTAAAATTGGTGGCAACGTTATCAATGATGAGGCTTCTCTAAGTGAGTTTTTAAAAGATTTTGTATATCTATCAGGTAAGAAAATTTTAGTACATGGAGGCGGCAAAAAAGCAAGTGAGTTACTAAAAAGCATCGGTATTGAACCCAAAATGGTTGGTGGCAGACGTATTACAGACCAAGCTACGTTAGAAGTAGTAACTATGGTCTATGCGGGGCTTATCAATAAGAACATTGTAGCACAACTGCAACAAAACAACTGTAATGCCATTGGACTTTCCGGAGCAGATGGTAATAGCATCAAAGCACATAAACGCATAGTAAAAGACATAGATTACGGTTTTGCCGGAGATGTGGATGTTGTTGAAAATAAAACCTTTAAAGTATTGTTAAATAATGGGCTAACTCCCGTTTTATGTGCTATTACTCATGATAAAAAAGGGCAATTACTCAATACAAATGCAGATACAATTACTTCTGAAGTGGCAACAGCGCTTTCAAAAGATTACGAAGTAACCATTACCTATTGTTTTGAGAAAAAAGGGGTTCTTACTGATATAAATAATGATGATTCTGTAATTGAAAAGATTGACACTGAGAAATATAAATCTTTAAAAAACGATGGAATCATCAATGATGGTATGTTACCAAAACTAGAAAATTGTTTTTATGCATTGAATAAAGGTGTTTCAAAGATTATTATTGGGCACCCAGCAGTTATAGCCAATACAAATCAATTGTGTACAACATTAACGTTATGATACAACAACTAACCAAAGAAGCTATAGTATTACTCAAAAACCTGATTGAGCAACCTTCCTTTTCTTCAGAAGAGGCAGAAACTGCACTGTTGATCATGGATTGGTTTGCAGATCATAATATTAAATTTGAAAGAAGTAATCATAACATTTGGGCAAAGAATAAGTTTTTTGATACAACAAAACCTACCATCCTTTTAAATTCTCATCATGATACTGTTAAACCTAATCAGGCATACACCAGAGATCCTTTTAAAGCAGAAGTCATTGATGGTAAATTATATGGTTTGGGTAGTAATGATGCTGGTGGTTGTTTGGTTTCGCTACTGGCATTGTTTACCTATTTTTATGAGAAAGAAGATCTGAAATATAATTTGATTGTGGTCGCTTCCGCGGAAGAGGAGAGTTCAGGCCCTAATGGTTTAAATAGTGTATTGCCGCTATTACCTCCTATTGATGTTGCTATTGTTGGAGAACCTACGCAAATGCAGCTAGCTATTGCCGAAAAAGGTTTACTGGTTTTAGACTGTTGTGCTTACGGAAAAGCTGGGCATGCCGCACATGGGTTGGGAGAGAATTCCATTTACAAAGCCATGGAAGCTGTTGAGTGGTTTAGAACTTTTGAGTTTCCTGAAGAATCTGAAACGTTAGGAAAAGTAAGAATGACAGTTACTCAAATTGAAGCGGGCAATCAACATAATGTTATTCCTGCTGAATGCAGATTTGTAGTTGATGTACGTGTAACAGATAAATATTCTAACCAACAAGTGCTAGATATTGTAAAAGAACACGTAAACGTAGAAGTAAAAGCCCGCTCACTCAGGTTGAACTCTTCATCAATTCCTGTTGAACATCCTTTAGTACAGGCAGGGATTGCTTTAGGACGAAAAACATACGGTTCACCTACTTTATCAGATCAAGCAGTATTAAGTTGTCCATCGCTGAAATTAGGTCCGGGTGATTCACTTCGTTCGCATACTGCAGATGAATTCATTTATGTAAACGAAATTGAAGAAGGAATTCAATTGTATATCAATTTATTAAGTAAAATATTGTAAATAAGAGAATTATGAAACTTTGGGATAAAGGCTTTAGTACCGATAAAAAGATTGATATGTTCACTGTTGGAAATGACCGAGAATTAGACCTTATCTTGGCAAAGTATGATGTAATAGGTTCGCTGGCTCATGCTAATATGCTGCATAGTATAGGAATTCTATCCGATGAAGAGATTAAATCCTTGCGAAAAGAATTAAATAACATTTTGATTGCTATAGAAGATGGAGAATTTACCATAGAAGATTCTTTTGAAGATGTACATTCCAAAGTAGAATTTCTGTTGACTGAAAAGTTAGGCGATACAGGTAAAAAGATTCATACGGCACGTTCCAGAAACGATCAGGTGTTGGTAGATATGCACCTGTATTTGAGGGATGAAATAGTAACTATTAAACAACAAATCAAAGAATTGTTTGATCTGCTTATTGCAAAAGCAACACAATATGAAAAAGTACTGCTACCCGGCTACACACATTTTCAGGTGGCTATGCCTTCCTCATTTGGCTTGTGGTTTTCTGCCTATGCCGAAAGTTTGATTGATGATGTATATATGCTCAACGCTGCGTATAAAATTGTGAATCAGAACCCGTTAGGTTCTGCTGCGGGTTATGGTAATTCTTTTGCCATAGATAGGGATAAAACTACCGAATTATTGAATTTTGAAACATTAAAATACAATGTGGTGGCAGCACAAATGAGTAGGGGAAAGACTGAAAAAGCAGTAGCTTATGGGTTAAGCGCCGTTGCCGGAACGCTTTCCAAGCTGGCCATGGATATCTGTTTGTACATGAGCCAGAATTTCAATTTTGTTTCCTTTCCTGATGAGTTGACTACCGGTTCTAGTATTATGCCTCACAAAAAGAATCCTGATGTGTTTGAATTGATACGTGGTAAGTGTAATGCTTTGCAGGCCTTGCCTTATGAACTTACCTTGATTACCAATAATTTACCTAGCGGTTATCATAGGGATCTACAATTGTTGAAAGAAGGTCTGTTGCCGGCTATTCAAACGGTAAAATCATGTTTAGAAATGACTACCTTCTCTTTGAAGGATATAAAAGTGAACGACCAAATTTTAAATGATCCGAAATACGATTATCTATTTACAGTTGAGGAAGTTAACAAATTGGTACAGCAAGGCATTGCTTTTAGAGATGCCTATAAAATAGTTGGTGAAAAAGTAGAAAAAGGAGCATTTGTACCTGATAAAAATGTAAACCATACACACAAAGGGAGTATAGGCAATTTGTGTCTGGAAGACATTGTTTCTAAGATGGAAAAAGCCTTATAAATCTTTACTAAAAGATAGTTTGCTAGGTAGGAAAGGTGTAAATTTGCACTAACTTAAAATATTCAATTAAACATCATGCCTTTTACAAAGCTTGACAGAGCTGCCAGTTTACTATTGGACATGTCTGCGTTGCTCATGGCTTCTGGGGCCAATACCAACCGTGTTAATTTAACGCTAAACCGTTTTGCATCAGTACTTAACTGTAAAGTTTCAAGTCTTATCAGTCATAAAACATTGGTAATAACCGTTTTAGAGGAAGATACAAACTTAAGTTATACCAAAGTACAGAATATACCTCCTTATGCTGTTAACTTCACTGTAATTTCCGCTCTAAGCATAGCCAGTTGGAAAGCTATCAATAACGATTGGTCTATTAAGCAAATGGAAGAGGAAGTAAATAGAATTAAAGGGATTACTCGCTATCCAAAGTTGGTAGTACTGGCAGCAGTAAGTTTAGCCGGAGCAGGTTTTTGTAATCTTTTTGGTGGCGATTACCTGAATATGGCAGTTGCTTTTATAAGTACGTTTTTAGGCCTTTTTGTCTTTCAAAAAGTACATGAAGTAAAGTTTAATGTGTATATCAGGGTATTTTTGGGCTCGTTGATTGCTTCAACCATTGCTTCGTTAGGGGTTGTTTATGATTTAGGAGCCAACCCTCAAACAGCTTTGGCAACCTCAGTATTATTTTTGGTGCCGGGGGTACCTTTGATCAATTCCTTTACTGATTTGATGGATAATAATATTTTAAATGGAATGGTGCGTTTTACAACCGGACTGATGACCGTAATGGCTATAACGTTAGGGCTGTTTATTGCCATGTTAATCTTTTCAGTTAAATTGATATGATAGAGCAATTATTACATTTAGTTGAAGTAGCAATTTGGAGCAGTATTGCGGCTGTTGGTTTTGGTATTTTGTTCAACGCTCCTAAAAAAGCAATTTCTACCATTTTTGCATTAGGGTTTGGTGCGGGTTTCATCAAATTTCTATTGATAGGATTACATTTGCACATTATTTTAGCAAGCTTTTTAGCTGCCTTATTTGTAGGAATTATCAGTATGCCAATGGCACACAGAATTCACAAACCACCGGTAGTATTTTCCATTCCGCCGATTATCCCGATGATTCCCGGGTATTATGCTTATGAAACGGTTTTATCTATCATGAAGTTCATTTTTATAGAAACTGATCCGTCAAAGAAAATAGATTTGATAAATGCTATGTTCTTCAACGGATTCCATATGTTCTTTATATTGATTTCTATGACCGTAGGAGTTTCTTTCCCTATGCTTTTATTGCGAAAAGATTCAGTCAAAAAAATTACGATATAATTACACAAATAGCATAATTAGTGTAAGTATAATGCCGCCTATGGTATAATAAAGCCCGTATTTAAAAACTTTTGTTTGCGGTCTGAACATCCAGAAAGAGGAAATGACAAAGAAAAACAATGATACTCCAAAGAAGATATTTAAAAAATACAAGGGAGATTTTGTAGTTGCTTTATGAATCTGCGTCATTTTATTAAGTACAAATGGCAATTCTTTTGTTGTGAAACTAGCTTGGCCGGTTTTACTGTTGTAAGTCCCATTTTCAAAATATACAATATCGCTTTCTGTTTTTGTTGGTTTAAAATCCCTAATACGGAGTGCTTTTCCTAATTCTTCATAAGATGCGTTGGGTTTTAAAGTACGTTCAACTAGTTGCTCTTGTTTTAAAAAATCTGTGTTTCTATAGATCATTACAATACCGCTAAGGGCATACATAGCCATGATCCCTGCAAGGAAAAACCCTAAGTATCTGTGCAAAATACGCATGTTTACTTTTGCCATTCTAATTTTAATTTAAGTGAATTTTCATGAAATAACTCCGTTATAATTGGTCTTTGACTGCAAAAATACTCTAAGGTTTAATCAATAACTAAAAATAATACAATGATATTCAAATTTAAAAAGTAAATTACGCCTAAAAGATTTAATTTACTTTAAAATAAATATCATGAAATTGAAATTTTTACTATTCATAATGAGTATTTTTCTAACAACTAATATTTTACAGGCTCAAGAAAAAACTGCTACTGATATTTTGAACGAAGCGTTTGCACAGGCTAAAGAAGAAAATAAAAATGTAATGGTCATTTTTTCAGCCTCTTGGTGTGGCTGGTGCAAAAGATTGATAGCAAACATAAATGATGATAGTTGCTTTGAATTGTTCGATAAAAATTATGTTATTACAAAAATGATCGTAAAAGAATCTAAGAATAATAAAAATTTGGAAACCCCGGGAGGGCTACAATTGCTTATAGATAACAAAGCCGATAAAGTGGGTATTCCTTTCTTTTTGATATATGATGCTGATGGAAACCTTTTAACGGATGCTTTTGATGATAACGGGCAAAACTTAGGTTGCCCTGCTTCTAAAGAAGAAGTAGCTGTGTTTAAGAATAAACTAAAGGCTACATCCACCTTGACTGATGAAGAGCTTGCTATTATTGAAGAGAAGTTTATTTTGAAAAAATAACCCAAACTACGCAACTTTTATTGATGAGTTGTATCTTGATTGTAAACCAAACAGGATATACGATGAAACTTATCAAACTTTTTATTGTTTTACTGATTGTAATAAGTTGCGACTCCAACAAGAATGAAATAGAATCAAAATCAGCTTGTAATGTTGAGAATCCTGTTGAAGATTTAACTTGGCTTAAAGCAGAGATTGACAACAGGGTACAAAACCCAACTGACTATACCAAGTACGAGTCTATTTTACAGGGTGAGTATAATGGAGAAAACGTTTTTATTTTTACCAATTGTTGCCCTAATTGCAATACTATTGTTCCAATATATAATTGCGAAGGCGAACAAATAGGCTATATGGGTGATGGGAATTTTGATAGTGATAGTGTAAAAAAGACTATAATAATTTGGAAGCCAAGTAATTCGGTTTGTAATTAGCTCTTTAACGCTTTTTTCATGGCAATAGCCTTAATAAGGCATTCTTCGTATTCTTTTTCAGGATCGGATTGAGCGGTTATAGCACCGCCTACAGTATAAGAAAGGTACTTGTTAGTATTGTTGTATAAAATGCTGCGTATCAATACATTAAAATCAAAATCATGAATAGGAGAAAAGTAACCAACAGCTCCTGAATAAACCCCCCGTTTAGTTGATTCCATTTCTTCTATGATTTTCATAGCTGCTATTTTTGGAGCGCCTGTCATACTACCCATTGGGAAAAGACTTTTTACAATATCAATAGGATCTACAGTTTCTGCAACTTCAGCAGTAACGGTAGAAATTAATTGATGCACTTGCTTAAAAGAATAGACTTTGCATAATTCTTCAACTGTTACAGAACCCTTAATAGCTGTTTTGGCAAGATCGTTCCTAACCAAATCTACAATCATAATATTTTCTGAGCGTTCTTTTGGATCATTAGCTAAATCAATTGCTAGTTCTTTGTCAGTTTTACTGTTTGCTGATCTTTTCGCGGTTCCTTTTATGGGTTGAGAAATAACTTTGTTGCCCTTTTTCCGCACAAAACGTTCCGGTGAGGCTGATAAGATAAATTTATCCTCCAGTTTTAAAAAACCTGCAAATGGTGGTTTGGAAATTTCATTCAAATGGAAATAAACCTCTAAAGGATTGATTATCGCATCTTCAGCATAGAATTCCTGACAAAAATTGACCTCATAAATATCTCCTCTGTGTATATGATCTTGAATGGATTTTATGGTTTCTAAATAATGTTTTTTCGTAATTCTTTTGTGGATTTTCACCTCAAAATCATTATGTTTTTGCGAGGAGTCTAATTTGAGGATAGTTTCAAGATCACTTTCCAATTCATTTGAAAACGCTTCTAAATAAAGCTGTTCTATAGAGTTTTCTTTAATAAAAAACAGCTTTTTAGGTTGGAAAAAATAAAGGTCAGGAAAATGTAATCCGTCAAAATTAGTAGAAGTTAAATTTTCTGTATCATTTTTAAGATCATACCCTAAATAACCGAAAATATAATCTTTAACTTCGTTTCTATACTGTTTTAATTTTTCAAAAGCATTTGTATGATTACAATTCAATTGAGAATACGCTCCTAAAGCAAGTACGGAGGAAAATTCAGTATATTTTTGAGGATAATCATTACTGTCTAACCAAAGGAAAACATCATGCTGATTGCCCCATTCTAGCAGCTTCTTTTTACTTAATGTTAAGTTTTTTAAAGATATTTTTTTTACGATTCTTTCCACGTAGCAAAAATAACCTTTACTGGAATATATAAGTAGTTTTTACCACTTGTGTTAATCTAAAATATCCAAAAGCATAATTATCCGGATCAGTAATATTTACACAATTTCCTTTGATAGGAGCTGGGATTGTAGAGAAAGGATCTCCTGCACTTTCATTCTGTTCTATCAGTAGTTTAATATAATTATAGTATTTTTCAGAGATACCATGTAACGCTATAAAAACAACATCACCTTGTTCAAATTCTTTAACATTGGTATCTTCATCTTCAAACTTCTCAAAAAAAACATCAATAATATTTCCATTTATAAATTTATCATCCAGATCAAAAAGTGTAGGTAATAAATCACCTTTTTCTTGAAATCTCAATAAATATTGATTATCTTCAGCTTCAGGATCTTGAAAAAATACCTTCACTTCAGGAACACTATCATCTAGACCACCTTCTTTTGATTGACTTACTTGTAAAATGTCAGGAACAGAAACCATGGTTTCTGTTGCGGTGTAGGCTTCGTTATTATAAACTACTTCCAATCTATAGGTTTGCCCAATTATGGGTATAAAATTATTAGTTGAGTAATTACCATTATTTTGATCTGTAAAAAGAAACTCTTGCATTGAACTTGTATTTATTACTTTGACAGATGCACCTGTAACTGCTCTAAAAGTTGTGTTAAAATACGGAGTGGATGTGCTTAATTTTATGGTTTGATTATTTCCTTCTGTACCCTTTTCCCAGTCAATGGAAGCTTCAATGATCAATCTGGGTTCAGCAGTAGGTACAGTTACATCAACAACATCAGTACATGAAGCTAAAATAATAAGTAATAGATATATATAGTTTTTCATGATCTTAAAACTTGAAATTATACGAAATAGACGGTACAATACCAAAAATTGCAGTCCGAGTTGCCTCATTGGCTCCGGTTTCTACATTTTGACCAAATGAAATGGCAGCAGCATTTTTTCTGTTATAAATATTATATATTCCAAAAACCCACTCGCCTTTCCATCTGTTTTGAGGTTTTTTATTGGGAGTATAGGTTGCCGAAATATCAATTCTGTGATAAGAGGGCAATCTACTTGCATTTCTATCAGAATAACTTGCAATAGATAATCCTTCATATTCATACTGCCCGGTGGGGTAGGTTACTGGCCTTCCGGTTTGAAAGATGAAATTAGTTCCAAAGTTCCATTTATCATTGAGTTTATAGATAGAGGTTAGTGACACGTCATGTGTTCTGTCATAAGGTGTATTGTACCATGCTCCATTATTAATTCCTAACCCTCCGGCTTTGCCCCCTGGTGTTCGCTGTTCTGATTTTGATAATGTATAAGCTAACCATCCTGTTAGTGCTCCTTGATTTTTTCGAAATAAAATTTCTAGACCATAAGCTTTAGCTTCTCCGTTTAAAATTTCTGTTTCTATGGTATTTTGCCCAATAAGGTCTGAACCATCAATATAATCAATTCTGTTTGTTACAGTTTTATAATATACTTCTGTTTCAAGAGAATACGTGTTATCAAAGTTTTTAAAAAAACCAAAGGCATACTGATCTGATAG